>CALZHD010000018.1 GCA_945787155.1 uncultured Gammaproteobacteria bacterium
ACTGCCGGTAACACCAGCAGGGTCGAGCCGGTATTGCCGTAATGCTTACCTGCTGAGTTCTGTTCGATACAGCCGATAGAGGCGTAGTCATAGGCGTCGGCCAGCGCCTCTTTCTCACTAACCCCTTCATGGGCAGCGTAATAGTTCGCCATCGCATGCACTACCGGCGCATCCCCATGGATCGCAGGGGTCGCGCGCGTGATGATATTGACCTGGCTGACACGTTTCAGATAAGGATCATAAACGCCTTCAGGCAGAGGATTACCTTCGGCATCACGATGATGCACCTCTTTATGATAACGGGCATGGACATTGGGGTCACGAATGCCGAGAATCTCGGTCGCCTTGAGAATGATATAGGTCATGTCGTTGACCGCATCAACCACCTGACCATTCTCATAGCGGGTGCCACCTACCGTCAGCGCCTGGTTGGAACCACTACCGGCAAACAGGGTCTCCGAACCTTCGGTAGAGAGCGGCACATGATCAGAGCAACGGAGAAAGAAGTGACTCACCAACTCCACCGCCCTGTTAACGTAGGCATTGCGCGCGTCATCACTCTTCAGCTTTTGCCAGTCGTTTATATAATAATCGTTCAGTAACTGGTCGAGGCGGCCAATGGAGAATCCGAAATTGGTATTCTCCTGCAACAGCAGGTGATAGCAGATCCAGATACTGGTCAGCGCTTCCTGCAGTGTCTCCGCCGGTTGTGCGGGCACTTTATTACAAATATGAGCCAGTTCGACGTTACCCACCGCCGCCGCCTCATTAGCGAGATGCAGTGCATAAATCGTGGCACCTTCAAACACACTGATCACCCCTTCAAGAAATTCTTTCTGTTCATCGTCAGTGACACTGCCACTGTTCAAATCAGCCTTTGCCTGCCTGATCAAACCATCAAAACCGTAATCCAGCACACGCTTGAAATCGGGCACCGTATGAGAGACACAGGTCGCCTTGTCGGAAAGAAAAAAGGCAACCCGTTCCATCAATTCAAGCGCCCGCGGTGTTTCACCCGCACGACTTTTTAATGCAGGGTCGATTGAATCTCCCTTAACGCGATCACGATCAGGATATTGCTCGCTGTCATAATCGTTATAACGCGCCACCTCCGTCACTGAGCGACGCTCAAGCCAGTACGGAAAGATCTCTTTGTTGAGTCGTTCCGCCACTTCCGGCCTGATTTTAAAAGGGTTCTGCGCCCTTGTGGTCACCGTCTTTAACTCTGGCCAGATGCAGTAACCGATGGTATCGGCATACACCACCGGGCCGACAAAACTGGTCGTAGTCTGTCCCGGTAGCAGGTCATTTTTACGCACCAATGCGGTTTTATGGGTGAATATATGATGCAATGCACTGGCACGACGCGTATAAGGCGACATCTTCTCCGCCTCTGCGCTACGCAGAAATCCCGTCAATAATCGTGGCAATTCATCACAAATTTCCGGCTGCCCTTCCGGCGCAAATAGCTTTTCACGCCACGCCTTGACCACTGGGTACTGCTCAAGCGTGATCTGGCTCAAGGCCAGGTCTTTTATTGTTTTGATGCGCAACGGCGTTTCGTTAGGAATTGGAAACGTGCGTGTGGCGCTATTTTCAGAGGATAGAATATCCCGCTCTTCTTCCAGGTCAACTCGCATGCCACCCGTATGTAATTGAGGATTGTTCATAACTGCTTCCTCCTTCATTTATCAATCAATCATCATTCTTTATTTATCCAGGGTATCCAGTTTGATCGCTTGGCGATGTCGCTCCCACTCATCATCCAGTAGCAGAAAATAACCAAACAACTGATATTTGTATTCACTTGCATCCACCGATGAGTGAAACGGCACATCCAGCGCAGTGGAGTAGATTAACTGCCCGAGGAACAGTCCATCAGCAATCTCCACCAGCTCATCCAGACAGTAGCCAATAGGCATCGCGCCACCCATCATGGGATAACGGTAGTGGAACTGAAACACGCGCTTGCGTGACTCATCACTATTATTCACCGGTAGAATCGATTCCTGATCAGCACAGCCCAGGAAACAGTAACCCTGTCTTACAAAAGGAGAACCACTCTCCTCTGACGCCTGCTGCAATTTCGGCTCCGGGATGCGATAGTTCATATCAGCAATTCGCATCAGCGCATCGGCCACCACAACCCGCTTATCCTGCAGATTATAGCCCATCACCCAACGTTCGGCGGCTTCCTCTTCCCAGAACGCCTTGTCTTCATCACTTATGCCATGATCCCAGCTACCGCTGGTGAGATGATCTGCAAATTGACCAGGGTTACCCCAGTAGTTATCTCGGTTCTTTTTGACCAATGAGTAGTGAGGCGCACTGGCGAGATGACGTTTCAGCTCAGCCACCCGCGCGGGATAACGTCTGGCAAGATCATTGCTTTCATCCAGTAGCATGCTCAGTTTACGCGGCGAAATTTTTTCAAACGACTTGCCCGCCCACGGAAAGATCTGTTTACCGATACTATGCCAGACTGTATTCATTAGATTAGGCCCACGAGAATGGCCACTACCCAATAGATTGGCCAGCACCGTCGGAATCAACGACGCAGGTTGCTGTGGGGCCTCCGGATCAGGGCAAAAGGTTTCGCCAAAGCCATAATGCAGATTCAGTGTCGCGCCGTGGTAATAATCAAAACCTTCAGTGACCTCCGGCTCGCCATACCAGTCATGCACTTCGCTACCTTCAAGGCGCACGTTATAGCCCCGTTTTCCACCTCCCTGAAATAGTCCATTTGATACGTTCGGGGCCACACCACTGCGAAACAGGCGGTGCAGTTGTTCGAAGTGTTTGAGACGATCATCGTGTTTGGTTTGTGCAGAAATATCGTTACCGATGCGTTGCAGCATCTGCAGGACTGACTCGTCCTGACGCAACATTTCTGCAACACCGCCATCACTGCTGCGAGTCGATGGCTCCGTGATCAGATGAGTGAATTTCTCTTTTAACGCCTTATCTTTACGCCAGCCATTGGCCCAGTCACGCCCATCATGATGGAGGGTAGAAGCAGGGGTAACATTATAGCCAAGTTCCTTAAAACCCATTTCGCCAGGCCGTGGCCGCAGCTGTGGAAATGCATCATCTGCATAGACCTGTTTGGCGTAAGCTGGATCCATCATCAAAAAGAAACCGTTATTCTGGTAGCCATAATCAGTGGCCTCAATGTTTTTCTTTCCAGTCAATAAGGCACGGATTGATTCGAATAGAGAATGCTTGTTCGGCTCATAAGCCTCGCCCAATTCGATGTCACGCTCGCCGGGAATAAAAGGCAGGTCGATAGCCCCCAGGCTATAGTGCCTGGTTGCAAACACCAGTTGGCCAAGGTAGATGCCCTCACCCACCTGCACCAGTTCATCGATCAAACGCGTCATCGGATAGGCAGGGTTAAGATTGGTCCAGCGATAGTTGAGTTGATAGACCGCTTTACCCTGCGTCTCAGGGACGACCGAATTCCCCATCCCTGCGAGGTAGATACCGCCGGTCATGTTATAGGGAATCGCCTTCTCTTTTTCCAGGTTGCTTTCCAGCAACTCACCCTCAAAACCCTCGGCAGAGACAGACATGGGCCTGCCCCGTAAATTCCACACCTGCTCCAGCACCGGCAGCCCCATATTTTGCAGCAGGTTGGGGTCCCCAGGTTCACGAAAGAAATTACGACCAATACGGGTGGTAGCCGGGTCATAAGCCGCCATCAGCTCGGGATCATCTTCACACTTCTCCCGCATCACCGCTTCACTCACCGGTTCAAAGGTTTTTCCCATCCACAGGCCAGTGTCAGCAAACGTGGCATTCCACGCCGTCGACATCAACTCGACGGACGCCAGCATAGAGCGTGTCTTGCCAAACAGTGTTGCCGTATCACGAAAGTAATCGCTATCACGAATCGAGACGGGGATACCGATCATCGGCCCATCGACAGGGACCGCTTTGCCACACATGAACAGTGTCTGGAGTTTTTCATGCAGCTGTGGCCACTGCTCCCGCTGGTGATTATCCGCGAGTATGCGCTGGTAACTGGCCAACATAGCGTATAAATTACCCTGAAAATCTTCCTGTAAGATCGCCTGTAATTTCGACTCCAGAGCCACGCTCTCATCGTTTGTCATTGAGGGAAAATTTTCGCTATCCAGTGTTAATTCGTCCATGTATCACCCCTGTATAAAAGTTGAAAATCACATGAAGTCTTAAGTAGACACCTCGCTTTGTTATATTACTCTCAAGCCAATGTTTTCGCACACTCTATGACTTTTAGATAACATTATATCAATTTCGTTCAGGAATCGAGCACTCTATAGTTGATGTTTTTCGTATGGTATCTTCATTGAAACTCGTTTAAGAGGACGATATAGCTTTAAGGAACCTCTGAAATGAATTAAATTCAGCGAATATATATTCATGAAAAAAAACACTACAATTTAGATATTTGATACTATTCAACGATGAATACTGGTGCAGTAAATAAAGAGAGTGTGTTAATGAAACGGACGACCCGGCTACATGCTTTTTTTGTCTGCACATGCTTAGTCTTTGTTTTCTGGCCAGCTCACGCTCAGGCAGAATGCACACAAGATGATATTTTCGAAATGCTGGATGAGGGATACTCCAAAAGGGAGATAGAACGGATTTGCCAAAAATTATCCAGGCAGCGCCCTCGGCGCCAGCGACAACCCCGATTAACTTCCCTATGCGCGACAGATGCAGGTATTTGTCAAATGGTCGCGCCAGGCCCTGTCGGTGAGGCCTGCTTTTGCATGACCATGTTTGGCCCCATATATGGCGTGACAATAGAATAACAGCTAGATACTACACTTAAAGATAAGATACTTTCGGACACTCATCCTTTTCTAAGTAATCATGGCACTCATCTTCGGTCAAATCGTCACGTTTAACTCTCATCCTTATCTCATTGATAAGCGCTTCAATTTCTAACGCATATGAGCTGATTAAATTATCATCACTGATAATCAACAAACGTTTCTCATCTCTACTGAATGCTAATTCATTGATATTTTTGTCCAACGCCAGGGTAAATATATTGCGCCATGACTTTATATCCCATAATTTGACCGCATTATCCTCACCAATAGTTGCCAGGTATCTATTATTTGGACTAAAGGAAACCCTTTTTATCGAATCGTTATGCCCAAGCAAAGTATCTATTTTTTCAAACCTATCCGGATCCCATACAATTGCCTTTTGATCCTTACCAAAGGTGACCAAATATTTATTATTTCGACTAAACAAAGCACCATTCACACCATTTTCATGTCCTTTCAAGGCCTGAGGCTGCCCTGTTCTCAGATCCCATAACAGATGAGATTGCTCCTTTCCTGCAAAAATCGTTACCATATATCTATTATCTGAACTAAATGCAATATCTTTTATATGCCCTCTAATTTCAGGAAAAACGTCGGCTTTTTTACGCAACGCTACATCCCATAATTCGATCCTGTACAACAATGTGCGAGAATCCTGTACCGCTATGGCGACTAATGCGGTGTTAGTCGGATGAAACACCACTTTACTGATTATCTCACTATCGTTATTTCTGGAGAGGAGCGTGGACCGTTCACCTGTTTGAATATCCACCACAGAAGCCGTTGTTTCACTGGCATACGCTATATACTGCTTGTCCGCGCTAAAAGAATGGAAGTTGATTGTTTCTTGTGTCAGGCGATCACATTTCGATTTTTGTGACTTTATGTCCCAGGTAATCACATAACCGTCCTGGCTCAACAAAACTAAATATTTATTATCATTCGTGAGTGTGATATCAACTTTATTGAAATCAACCTCATAAGATTTACAGATATCCTGTGGTAGCGTAGTCAATTCATCGGTATTAATATTTCTCAACATTATTTTTGGTTGATACACCCCTACCCCTCTGTTAACCGTGGCAATCAAACTCAGGTCATGACTAAAAACACCTCTTCTTGCTCTTTGAAAATCACCATATTTTGCATTCCATAGGATCACATCATTATTATCGGATACAGATGCAAGTAACCCACCATCAGGACTAAAAGTGATTAAATCTATATAACCTTTATGTCCATGTAACGTGTAGACTTCTTCGCCAGTAACAACATTCCACACCCTGATTTTACTATCCACACTGTAAGTCACCATTGAATTACCATCAGCACTAAATTCGATGTTCTGAACTTTTTTATGACTGATGGTATGCCATAACTTATTGCTTTTTATATCCCATAATTTAATCGTGCCATCAAGTCGGGAGGCTGCCAGATATTTGCCATCAGGTGATAATTTAACGAGTTTTGGAGATAAAGCCTGGTCAGGTATTTTGAAATAGGGTTTTGTGGGAATGCTGTCATCATCAGTCAACCAGACTGTCCCATTATTGCTTGTTATAAAAATCGCTGATCCATCTTGATGGAACTGAACGCCCCTTAATATATCAATATAACCATCATCAGGAAACAAAATTACCCGTTCGACTTTTTGAGCATCTGTACTCCATATCTTTACTGATCCTTCAACCACAGATGCCACACGCATTAAATCCGGGCTAAAAATGATCGATGACTCTTCGCCCACATTGATTAACTCTGATCTCTTTTGATTAGCAATGTTCCAGCGGAAGATTCGCCCTTCAGCTGTCGAGGAAATTAAATACCTGTTATCCTCGGAAAACTTTAAGCCAGTAACCCAGTCATCATGTGATAGCGTATGAATTTTATTTAATGTTTGCGCGTTCCATATAATGACTTTTTTATCAATACCTCCTGTCGCGACCAGACTATTATCATTAGAAAAAGCAGTGCTCAGCACGCTATCGTGGTGCCCAACCAAACGACCATTCATTCTCGACCTATCAAGCACTCGATAAAGAGATTCCTGAACCGATTTAGTAATTTTTTCTTCCTTACCCCTGGAGTACATATCATATGCTGCATGCCATGATAACAATGTGCTAAGCTCAGGATTTTCATCTAACTTGTCTATCGCCAATAGCGCTAGCTCACTAGAGAAACTCTTTGTTTTTTCCCATTCAGCATTTTCCCTCTCAATCCAGCCCCAGGCAGCAAGTGCGGCACTAATAAGAAACAATGAAATGTACACGCCAGAGCGAAAACGTAATTGCGATATTTCTCGTCGCCTTTCCTTTTCTACTTTATCCTTTTCAGCATCACGCATCACTTTACTAGCACCTAAAAACTCCATCGCACAATCGTAATGCTCACCCAGGCGGCTTGCCCATTCAGGCGTCGGCTTTTCCTGAAACTCCCAGGCCTCGGCATTTTCCAGATCTGGCGTACCCCACAGCGCTGCCCTGCCTTGTTTCCAGCGGCATGCCGTTTGCTCAAGAAACCGATACGTTTCAATCGATTTTGTTTCTGCATTCACCCATTCGGCCAATCTTTTCCATTGTCGTATCAGGCTTTCATGGCTAATGTCCACTACGGTATTGATATATATGCGTTCAGGAAGCGCGGGCACTACGAAACCATATTCAGGTTTGCGGAAAACCTCCACAACACCGATCACTTGCTCAGAAGTCGCATCAGCTAGCTTGCTGATCTCCTCTATCGATGTTGGACGGCGGCTGTAACGATGACCAGGCTCACATTCGCAAAGGCTACGAAACATGATTTCAGCAATGTCTTGCTGTTCTTTGTCCAGGACGGAAAAGGCCTCATCTGCATGATTAGATAGTGCGCCTTCAATACCACCAACCTTTTTATAGTTAGCAATGGTAAGTCTATGGCCAATTGCCTCGACTGAAACATCATCTGATATTGCAATGTTTTGTACATTTGTAGCGGTATCGATCTCCCCAGACCGGGAACACTCCCACATACGCATTAAAAGATGCTGTAAAACTGGCAGCTTTCTTGGGTCTGCACCCGTTTCATTTAGCAAGCGATTAACCAGGTCATCATCAACATCACCGCCATATACGCGAGCGGGCCCAACAATAGCGGCATGACGCTGATTACGGTTCATTCGAGGCGTTAAATATAGTCCTTCATTAATAGCCTCTGGTAATCCTGTAAACACAGCACAGTCACCCAGATAGTCAGAACGCATGGTAATCACTACATATACGTTGATATCTCTATGAGCTGCCGTTTCAAGAAGCAATGCCACAAATGCATCCGCCTCGTCAGAATCACCTTCTCTTTGAAAGCGGAAGATCTCTTCAAACTGGTCCACCACTAACAGCAGATTGGTTCTTTCTGGCAGTGGCGTTTCACTCAAGGCTTCTATTAAGCCTAACGGGCCTCGCCGTAACGTGGAATTAAGAAACCCAACCGCATCAGCTTTATCAACGTGTTCGGGCCTTAGCGCGTCATCGCTGATAAGTGCCTCGGCCAGTCGGCGTATTGGATGATTTCCCGGCCGCATTACAGCAATGCGCCAGCGTGCGCCGGCTCGCGCCATAAAACCTGTTTCAAGCGCTGAAATCATTCCGGCCCTAACGAGTGATGACTTACCACAACCGGAAGGACCAATGACAGCAAGAAACCTTGAACTATTAAGTTTTCTTAACAGTGCATCTGTCTGTTCTTCACGCCCGAAAAATATATCGGACTCTTCACGATGAAATGGCCTTAAACCAGGATACGGTATCTTGCTTGCCATTAACTTGCTTCCTGCCGCAAGCCGTTAATAAATGATTTGAACTCTATTTCATTAACACCCTTCCGACAGTTAAGTATCTTCATGTTATGTATTTTCAGATCCAGCGGCTCTTTTTTTTCTGGCGGCCCTTCATATAGTGCAAATGCGTTGAGTGGTGTTTTACGCATGGCCATGATTTTACGGCATTCAAGCAACTGCCGGCGCACCCAGGACTTCGTGCTTGAGCCGTAGACGACAATCAGACCATCACAAAGTGATAGATTATGCTCAAGGTCATGCCGATACTCAGCAGGATCATCGCTTTGGGTCGGAAGCGAATAATCAACGCCGTACTCATCCAGCACTTTACAGACAGCTTCTGCCAAAGGACGGTCTGGCGTTTCCATATCTACAAATACAAAGGCGTTAAGGTGCTCATCTGACGGCGATTGTGGTTTTTCAAACACTCGCTTAACGATTTCGCGCTTGAAATCTTCTACCTTTTCGGCTCTTACGGTATTAGATTCAAGCAGCGCTCGGTGAGCTTCGTCATCGATGTCAGCAAGTTCAAGCGTCGGTCTACGCCATTGTAAAATAGGAATATCGGCTGCTTGTGCAATCTCGATCTGTAATTGAGTATAGCCTTGTGGCAGGTCTGGTGGCTTCCTGCCGGCCACGCCACTTAGCAGCTGAACGAAAATTTCACACTTACTGAGGTCTCTTTGCACTGCTTCTCTAAAGGCACCAGGCTCCTGGGGATACCACGTGGTTGGAAGAACATTCACACCTGCCTGATTTAGATAGCGCTTGACCTTATTTCTTTCAAGTTCAAGGTCATCTGTTGTCTGCGCAAGAAATACAGTCGGCTGCTCTGTTTGTGATATCGGTTCAGGAGAAGTCACGCTGACTTCTTTTTTTAAACTGCATAACTCTTCTTTCAACTCAGCGGCCAGATCATCTATTCGATCATAGAACTCCTGGTCACCCGCAGGCGTAGGACTGCCTAGAATCCGTGTTTTACCATCTTTTCGAACCCCCCAAAATCGAAATACCCCCAGGTCGTTGAATTCGTCTGGATGATGATCAACCTTTTCCCGTTCGATAATAAACACCCGCGAACCGCCGCGTTGCTTCACAAACTCAAGAAAATTCTCTTTCTCACGTATACACCATTCCGATGCCAGATAGCCCGGTGACAGCACTATGATGATAGTCGCCGTTTCACGCAGGGCATCTATAATTTGCGGTGTGGTTTTCTTATGTTTACGTAGTTCCTCATTATCCATCCAGAGAGAATACGCATCACTACGTCCCAGCATTTGAGCCAAGCGGGTCTTCAAACAACCGACCAAATTGGTCACCCATCCTATCTCGGCCCCAAGCGGCAGGTCATCAACATGAGCGTAGCTTACAAAAATATCATGCTTATAACCGGGGATGAAGCTCATACTCATATTTCCCTGTTTTGACGTGTATGAAAACAATAATGTATCCGCCCATTTATAACTAAATACAATGCTTTTGTATAGGGTTCTAAAATTGGCATTGATACCGCTGCCTACCTGGGCATAACCAGGACTGCACTGCTTGAGTATCTTGATTTATTTCATGAAACATCTCCCGCATTCAGTTAACGAGAAAATCCTGCTATTAAAATCGGTTATTTTAAGGGGCGACAAAACCCCAGCGCAGTATTAGCGAAAGCTATCTGGCCTTTTTCAGCGCCACATTGTTCCGCAGATAGACCGGCTGCGCCTCATCTGCACTGACTGCCAGCCCTGCCTCATAGCCGATCACACCCAGCGCTGCGATATCACGTGCCCGTGGAAAGATTTCTGCATGGTGCTCAGCCACTCGCCCCTCATATCGCACCGCGAGCAACTCGCCATACGTTTGCCAGGCGGTACCCACACCAATCCAGTCACCTGATACAGATAAAACGGACTCAGGTATAAAGGTTTCTTCTGGCTTACAGACAGCCTCCTCAGCCAACAGCTTCACACTACCCTCTGCACTGCGCTGATACACCCCCCAGTAAACTTCACCCATGCGCGCATCAATACCTGCCAGCACATTGCCTGCATTAAATGTCGATATCGCGCCATACGCCATCGCCGCCAGTGATGAGACCGGCACAATGGGACGATCAATTGAAAACGCCAGCCCCTGTACAACCCCGGTACCGATGCGTATGCCAGTGAATGCACCGGGACCCCGGCCAAAGGCGATGGCATCCATCTGTGCTAAAGTGCAACCTGCATCCGCAAGTAATGCATCGATCATCGGCAGGATAAGCTCGGCATGTTTTCGCGGTGCAATCTCGTAGTGTTCGCTGATCTTGCCGTTGATAGTAAGCGCAGCAGAACAGGCTTCAGTGGAGGTGTCAATTGCGAGTAGTTTCATAAATGATTTTATATGTTGGCCATCATTCCAGCGCAGGCCGGAGTCCAGAATATATAAATAAGTGCTAGATTCCGGCCTGCGCCGGAATGACGAAAGGAAAGCTTCACCCTTTTATCTTTCACCCTTTTCGCTTTTCCCTTTTTTCAAAAACCCAACCACTTTTGCTTCATCACGCGTGCGTCGCATCGGCGGCAGATTTTTCAAAAAGGTTTTACCGTAGGACTTCGTTACCAGTCGCGGATCACACAGCATCAATACACCGCGGTCTTCGACGTCACGGATCAAACGCCCTGCGCCCTGTTTCAGGGTAATCACAGCGTTGGGTAAAAGAAAGTCCCGAAACGGATTGCCACCATTTTTTTTCAGCGCATCCATTCGCGCCTGCAGTACCGGATCATCCGGGGTGACAAACGGCAGTTTGTCGATGATGACACACGAGAGTGCCTCGCCACGCACATCAACCCCTTCCCAGAAACTACTGGTACCCAACAACACGGCATTGCCGAGACGCCGGAAAGTATCCAGTAGTTCGTTACGCGGTGACTCTCCCTGAATCAAGAGCGGCGCCTCGAAGCCTTTCTCTTCTAATAACTCTGCCGCCCGCCGCAGTGCACGGTGGCTGGTGAAGAGCATAAAGGCGCCGCCGCCACACGCCTCCAGTACTGGCAATGATTTATCAACCACCGCCTCCACATGTTGTGGTGAGCTGGGTTCGGGAAGATCTTCCGGGAGATAGAGCACGCTGTTACTACGAAAATCAAACGGACTATCCCAGCGTGCAGTCTCGGCGTTTTCAACGCCAAGACGTGAGGTGAAATGATCAAAATTATCGCCCACCGCGAGTGTCGCTGAGGTATACACCCACGCGCTTTTGTAACGTAGCGTATGTTTGTGAAAGGTCTCTGAAATATTCATCGGTGTGTCATGCAACATAAACGAACGTCGCGTGGTCTCATACCACTGAATACGCTCCTCTTCGTTGGCCTGACTGAAGGCCTGCAGTCGATGCATCAGTTCCATGCTGCGCTTCCAGCAGTTCTCCAGCCCTTTGCCACGCACTGCCGCCTCTTCAAGCTGATCTGACAGTTTTTGCAACTGCGTTTCGATCGCTTCCATGCCCTGCTTGACCGCCGGCAGGTCACGCAGTTCCTGCCAAGGGGCGCGCTGTTTTTTCATGCCGAGCGCGAGGCGAAAATCATAGAGCTCTTTTTCCAGCTGCTGTGCACTCTGTGCAAGCGCTGGCATATCACCCGCTTCATTGATCTGTTCGGCAATCACATCCCGCCCCAGATCGAGTAGTTGGCGACCGCTGAGGAACTGGCCAAAAAAGTTCGAGGCGATCTCCGGCAGTTGATGCGCCTCATCAAGGATAAAGGCATCGGCACTGGGCAACAGTTCACCAAAGCCTTCCTCCTTCAATACCATGTCTGAAAACAGCAGGTGGTGATTGATCACCACGATGTCGGCCTCCTGCGCACGTTTGCGTGCTTTTACCACATGGCAGTCGGTAAACGACGGACACTCCTGCCCCAGGCAATTTTCACTGGTCGAGGTGACCTGCGGCCAGATCGGTGCAGCTTCATCGATCCCGGTAATCTCAGCAACATCACCGCTGCTGGTCTTACCAGCCCATTGCCGCACGGCGAGAAAATCATTCGCAAGGTGTTTGGCGTGCGCGGTGCCAGAGTGCTCCAGTAGATCGAGCCGATGAATACAGAGATAGTTGCTGCGCCCCTTGAGCATCGTCACCCGCGCCGCAATCGCCAGCGCCTTCTGTACCGTTGGCAAATCGCGATGGAAAAGCTGGTCCTGTAATGTTTTCGTTCCGGTGGAGATGATCACCCGTTTACCAAAACGCAGTGCCGGCACCAGATAGGCGAAGGTCTTGCCGGTGCCGGTACCCGCCTCACACACCAGTACGGACTGATTATCGAGCGCCAGCTCAACTGCATCGCTCATCTGCTGCTGCTGAATGCGCGGCGCAAAGCCTTCAATATGGTGAGCGAACGGGCCATCAGCGCCTAACAGTGCACCTGAACCTTCAAGATCAACAGGAAGTGACATGACTTAAATAATCAAAGAAATGACGAATTAGCGCAGATGAGTGTCAACCGTCGGCCCGGTTGCCCCAGGTATCATCGTCCTCGAGGCCACCCTCACGGCTCCATGCCAGGTGGCCGATAATTTTGAACTTGGCGACCGACATCGCACCCCGTTTGCTGCGCTTACTATCACCGCTCTCTGCCATCGCCTCTTCAAGCACGTCGCGCGCCGCCTCGTAGATCTCGTAGGTCTCCAGCTCCTCATCCAGCAACACCAGCACCACCAGATCCCACTCCTGTTCCATCTTTAGCTGACCGATGCGTTGACCCGATTTGGCCTCATCGAAGATCGTACGACCCTTGATCTGTACCTTTTTTCCCTTGCGAGCACCGCTTTTACCCATCGCATCACAACCCGCTAATGGCGGGTTACAGAGTTCAAGGTCGAGCTGCTGGATAGCATCGTGCTGCGCAATCTCACCACTGACACCCGCCAGCGGCTTGCCAGTGGCACGGCGATAATCAGCCGCCAGACGACGCGCCTCAGAGATCAGCTTATCAACCGAATAAACACCCACAGGAACCGAAACCTCACCTCATTACAATGCTAATGAGTCATTTTACTCAACATTCAAAACAAATAACCACTGTTTTTCAATTATTTATATAATATCGCTATCACCCCTTTAACACAGGAATCATGATGACAGCCCCTACGCTAATAGCCGCACTGCAAAACGAGGCGATTTATGATCATCCCGTCTGCAAATTTGAGCTGATCGAGACCCACTGTGCGTGGGTGTTGTTGACCGGCGAATACGCCTACAAGATCAAAAAGCCTCTTGATCTTGGCTTTCTCGACTTCTCGACCCTTGCGAAACGTCGCCACGTCTGTGAAGAGGAGATCCGCCTCAACCGACGCCTTGCTGAGGAAATTTATCTCGAAGTGGTGTCAATCACTGGCTCGATTGACACTCCGCAGCTAAACGGCGACGGCGAGATAATCGAATACGCCGTCAAGATGCGGCAGTTTGAAGCAGGAATGGAGTTCGACCAGTTGATCAAACGGGGCGAGCTGACAAGTGACCATATCGACGAACTCGCCACACGAGTGGCGAGCTTTCACCAATCACTCGAAGGTGCTAGCGCTGAGACCACTTTTGGTACACCGGCCACCATCCAGCAGCCGATGCTGGAGAACTTCAGCCAGATCACTGCGATCATGCCTGAAAGTTTCGAGCGTCAACCACTCGAACAACTACAGCATTGGACAGTCGATGAATTGACGAGACTGACGCCGGATTTAAAGGCGCGCAAAACGGATGGCTTCATCCGTGAGTGCCACGGTGACCTGCATCTCGCCAATGTCACGCGCTATCAAAATAGAGTGATGCTGTTCGATTGCCTTGAATTCAATCCCGAACTACGCTGGATCGATCAGATCAGCGATGTCGCATTTATGAAGATGGACCTCGATGCCCACGGACGCAGCGATCTCGGTTTTCGCTTTCTCAACGGTTGGCTACAACAGAGCGGTGACTATGGCGGCGTGCCGCTGCTGCGCCTTTATCTAGTTTACCGTGCGATGGTGCGCGCCAAAGTCGCCGCTATTCAGCATGCACAACATCCGGATGAAGGGCATCTTCAACAGTGCCAGCACTACCTCGAACTCGCGGCATCGTACACACAACGACAAGCAACACCATTGATGATTACCCATGGTCTCTCCGGCTCTGGCAAGAGCACGATCTCGCAATTGATCCTCGAACAGCTCGGTGCGATTCGAGTCCGTTCCGATGTCGAACGTAAACGACTGCATGGGCTCAGTGCCGATGCACGTAGTAAATCCACTGTCGGCGGTGATCTCTACAGCGCATCTTCAAGTGAAGCGACTTACCGGCAACTGGCAACCACTGCGCAAGCCATTACCGCAGGCGGCTACCCGGTCATCATCGATGCAACATTTTTGAAACATGCCCAGCGACAGCAGTTTAAAGCCGTTGCCGATGAACTGGCGGTACCGTTTATTATCCTGCATTTTCATGCAGCAGAAGCGCAGTTGCGACAGTGGATAATCGAGCGAAATGAAAAAGGGAATGACCCTTCGGAGGCGGGTATCTCGGTGTTGGAGCATCAGATTGAAACACAGGAATCGTTGGGTGAAGATGAGCTGTTGAATACGGTGGTGATTGATTCTGGACTCGATGTTGATGTTGGTACTGTGTGTAAAAACATCCAAAACCACAGCGCGTAATATATGTAGCCCGGGTTGAGCTTCCAGCGCGCCTGAAAGAAGTGCACCCGAAGGGCATTACACCCTTGGGGTGAAACCCGGGAAGTAGTGCCACAACCCCCCGGGTTTCGCTGGAAGCTCAACCCGGGCTACTTGGAAAAATAATATTTTTTGTAAACCGTAGGGCGCAATAACCAACGGGCATTGCGCCGAACGAAGCTATCGCTTATTGACGCCCTACTTTGTGCGCCTTACGTTTTGCGGGTAACCTTCTCATATCCTTAAAAGGCGCAATTTCGCTATAGAAATGGACTGATTAAGGCCGTTTTTCGGCATTATTTTGGTTCTTTATTTAAACGATACAAGTAGTTGTTTAGGTGAGACCCCGCATAGCTTTCCAACAAACGGTTCAGATCGTGGATCGCTCCGCGATCACGATCTAACCTTATTCGTTAGCCATGATGCCTTTTGACTCCAAAAAGTCATCAGGAACATCTGACGTTTTCCATCCTGTTATCGCAAAATAATACAGTGGCTCTCCCTCAATAGATAATCTATGTCGATAGCGTTCAATATAATAAACATCAAGATATTTTGAGAAAATTAATTCCCTAATCATTTTTGAAAAACCTGATTCATCGCTTATATCAAAGAAGGTATCCTTTATATTAAAGGCCACCCACGCTTTGCTTTTGATTATATTAAACGCTTCCAAAAATGCTTTCGTTGGGATGTCACCGAAACCAAGCGCGGCAACCGTTACCATGCAATCACATTGCCAAGATTCTATCTCCTCCTTTTTATCTTTTTTTAGCTTTGTGAAATCCTCAACATAATATGCATCATATATCCCCGGCCTATCTCGGATTGCTGCATCATAAGCTTCGGGAATTATATCCACACCTATTAAGCGAGAAACACCATTCTTTTTTAACTCCTCCCCCATCATTCCATTACCCGCACCTAAATCCAGTATTCTAAGTTCAGAAAAGTTATTTTGATACTGTTTTACTGCGGCTTCGAGTATTGATGCTACTTTACTTGGAGATGTGCATTTAAGGCGATCATAAAATATTTGTTCATAGAGACCTGGTACTTGATAAATTTCATCGTAATCATGAAATTTTATTTTTCTATTTCCACCTGATCCTTGAAGATAAAAATAGGCTTCATCTTGATTGAAATTGGTTAGTTCTGCCTTTGGAAATTGTATACGATGCCTCTTTATCATTATTACCTCAATTTGTTTGAATGTATTACGGGCCTACAGTGGGATAACGCCCCCCCTGTCTCGTTATCCATTTGTAATTGCTAACCATTTTAACACTCATTTTTACCACTAATCAATGAGTTATAAATCTTCTATTGCCGACGAAATATTTAGGGTCAGTGTAGAACGGCACTTACTTAAGCTTCTTTGGGTGACCATTTTTCTTCACATCTTCTCTTGCTTCATCGCGTGGTTTCGTCAGCAATGGATAGGCTTTTGGCCTTCGTTTTACTGAAGCATAGTGAAGCATAGGGTCATGACCTACCACCAGCTAAAGGCAACCAATGCAAAAAACCAAATCTCATTCCAAACAACGATCAGACTCACCCCTCTCTCGCTGGACTCTCACACAGCCCCCTCACACTTAATAATCACGCACAACCTGAAAATTCCATAAAACGACATCCATTCATAGTGATTTTTTAATATTAAAAAATGGGCATTAGGCTCAGGGGCTTTGAACCTGAACAAACAATTTGAGATAAGTTAACTATTTAGACTGGATTCTCCCTAAAGGGACTTCCTACGGTCGCGCCCAACAGCTTACCGGAATGACGGGGGTTGGTTACTCAACCCCATACTCAAAAACCAACACCTTCAACCCACTCCCCTCCACCGCATCCACATAAACCGCCGGCGGCGCTATCGCCTCAACGAATAGACAAGCCGGACATACTTTCGCTACCATTTCATGCAAAAATGATTCATCCAGTCGCGGTGAGTTGAGACACAGCATCAACTGCCCGCCGGGGTTCATTAACTCTGGTACACGTCGTAGGATCTTTTGATAATCACGCTGGATATCGACGCGGCCTATCTGCAGTGCGGGCGGATCACAGATCAGCAAGTCATAGGGGGCATACTTTCTGAGCCGTGAGAATGATTTGAATATATTAACGCCCTGAAAAATGACCTGTGACGTATTCTGATCGTTTAAGCGATGATTATCACGCCCCCGGCTCAACGCCGCCTTGCTGACATCGACATTGACCACCTGACTCGCACCACCCACCATCGCTGCGACTGAAAAGGCGCAGGTATAGGCAAACAAATTCAACACGTTTTTACCAGCAGCATATTTTCGAACCCACGCTCGCCCATTGCACATATCGAGAAACAGGCCGATGTTCTGTGAACGCCCCAACTGAATGTGAAATTTCAAACCACGTTCATCGACCACCAGTTCGCTGATCTCATCGCCCAACACCACCTCAACCGGGGCCTTTGGGCGACAACGATACTGAACTTGCACCGAACGACATTCAGAGAGGTTGTTTACTAACGACTGCGCCAACGGCAACAGCCATTCACGGCTCTCTTCTTTATATAACGTGATCAATGCCACAGGCAGCAACCAGTCGATCGCCACATGTTCGAGGCCCGCATAGGCACCACCACGGCCGTGGAACAGGCGACGACACTGCTCTGCACCTTCGTATTGCTGTCTGGAAAAATCGATATATTTAATCGCTATCATTTCACTCATAGCGCGATTGTACACTGACCGGGAATGACTAGATGAGACGCGCTATATCAGCCATCGCTCGCGACAAAAAATAATTTCTGCCAACCCTTGAATAGAATACTCAGCGTCCCTAGATATAGTCCATGTGGCAGACCCCCTCCCTCTCCTGCCACAATTTTGCGTTACATGAATGCATTAGTCACAACATGTGACGCTGTACTAGAAGGTACAAGGTTCATGAACGCTACACGGTGCAAGGATGCACCGATTTTTTTATTATCCTTTTTGAAAAAAAACCCAACAGCATTCGCTGTCGGGTTTTTTTCGTGATGAGACCGTTTTGCTGAGCGACTAGTCTTCTTCCCAGTCCAGTGCGATTCCCTCAGGACGCGGTAGAATCGGATAACTCACAACAGGTGACTCACCCGTCAATGTTTTGAGAAACGCGACAATATCCGATACCTCATCCTTTGACAGTGTACGGCCAAGCTGCACTTTGGCCATCGTCACTACCGCATCTTCCAGGGTTGCGGCAGAGCCGTCATGGAAATAGGGTGCTGTCATCGCCACATTACGCCACGACTGAACACGGAACAGATGACTATCCTCTTCCTTGCCAGTGACGCTCTTCAATCCATCATCAGTACCGTAATTGAACTTCATAAACTGATTATTGGTGAACAACGCCCCTGAGTGACAACTGGTACAACCGATCTCACTCACCTTATTCATACCACGCTTGGCGGCAGCCGAGATATCACCTTCACCACGCACAAATTTATCGAACGGTGCATTCGGAGTGATCAATGTACGTTCAAACGCCGCAATCGCATTGGCCATGTTGTCATAGGTGAGCGCATCCTTACTCCCAAATACCGCCTCAAATTCGGCCTGGTAACCAGCGGCCCTGAGGCGCGCCTCCACTTCGGCGGGATCCTTGCTTGCCATCTCGACTGGATTCAATGCAGGCCCTTTTGCCTGGTCTTCGAGCAGTGGTGCACGTCCATCCCAGAACTGTTTGCTCCAGAAGGCAGAATTCATCACGGTAGGTGAGTTGCGACCACCTCGCTGCCAGCCGTGACCGATTGAGAATGCCTGATTATCCACACCGTAGGTGGAAAGGTTATGGCAAGAGTTACACGAAAATTGCCCACTCGCAGACAATGCAGGCTCAAAATAGAGCTTTTTGCCCAACTCTATCTTTGCTGGTGTCATTGGGTTTTCAGGGTTATCGGGGACTTTAGTCGGTAATGCTCCCATTCCAGACGGGATCGCATTGGGTATAGCTGCAACGGCTGACTGTGCGCCAAAGAGCACTATTCCGAGCAGTAACACACTGAATAACTTAATATAATTGAACTTCCCTGAATGTAATTCGAGGGCATCAACATTGATCCGTTGCATTTTCTGGCTCATAATATTCCTCCATTGGCCGCAAAGTATAAAGGGAAAATAGATAGTAATCATTACTATTTGTAGTATCCTTTATCCAATCAGGAATTGTCAAGCGATCACGATATACAGGTATATACATGAAACAAAAGATGTGGACAGAAGAGACAATTAAAACAGAACTGCGCGAGCACGGGCTACGCGCCACCACGCCACGCATCGCGATCTGCCTGCAACTACTGCAGCAGCACTGCCACTACAACGCACAGCAGCTGCATGAGGAGCTTTCACCCCACCATCCGACGATGTCTCCCAACACGGTTTATCTGACGCTAAACCAACTGGCAACGGTTGGACTGATACGCAGCTTCAATGTTAATGGCAATACCATCTTTGATAGTAATACAACGACCCATGATCATGCCCACTGCCGACACTGCAACACACTGGTGGACCTGCCGAGTACAACAAAAAGCCTGCCGAAGACCCCTGGCAAGATGAGCGATTGGGCACTCGAATGGGGCACCCGTCTCTGGTCCGGTCTCTGTCCCGACTGCAAACAGGTTACCGACACAACTTCCAGATAATAAAAAGCCGCACAGAGGCGGCTTGAAATGTTATCGATTGGCTAGCAGCCCCACCCCCTTTACTTTTCCTGCGATGCCCCTGACATATATTCAGTATGGCGAACATCCTTGCCCTTTACCAGATAGATGACATATTCGCAGATATTTTTTGAGTGATCACCGATACGCTCCAGTGCACGTACCGACCAGATGATATCCAGTGAGCGTTTGATCGAACGCGGATCTTCCATCATAAAGGTGACCATCTTGCGGATGATGCCGTCATACTCGTGGTCGATCTGGGCATCCTGCTGGCTGACCTTGATGGCCGCATCGACATCCATACGGGCAAAGGCATCGAGTGTCTGGTGTAACATTTTGATGACCCGCTCACCTAACCCCTGTATCTCATAGTACTGGTTCTTGGGGCGCTCCATTTCGGCCAGGTGCAATCCCATACGCGCAACCTTTTCCGCCTGATCGCCAATGCGCTCCAGGTCTGTGATGGTCTTGATCACGGCGATTACCAGTCGTAGGTCGCTCGCTGCTGGCTGACGCCGCGCCAGAATCTGGGTACATTCTTCATCAATCGCAACCTCAAGGCCATTGACCTTGTGATCATTATCAATCACCTGTTCAGCAAGGCGACTATCACCCTCAACCAACGCCTTCACGGCATCGGTAATCTGCTGTTCAACTAGCCCCCCCATCATCAACACTTGATTACGCACATCCTCAAGTTCCTCATTGAACTGACGTGAGATGTGATGACCTATATTCATGTTTTCCATATGACGACCCCTGTAATTAACAGCCTGTTACAGGCCTAACCGTAACGTCCGGTAATATAATCTTCTGTGCGCTTCTCACGTGGATTGGTGAACAGTGTATCCGTATCGGAGAACTCAATCTTATCACCCATAAACATAAACGCCGTATAATCTGACACACGCGCCGCCTGCTGCATATTATGGGTCACAATGACAATGGTGTATCTGTTTTTCAGTTCATAGATCAACTCTTCGAGCTTCAATGTCGAGATTGGATCCAGTGCCGAAGCAGGCTCGTCGAGCAACAACACATGCGGCTCAACCGCAATCGCACGTGCAATCACCAGTCGCTGCTGCTGGCCACCGGAGAGCCCCATGCCGCTTTCATGCAGGCGATCTTTCACCTCATCCCACAACGCAGCCCCTTTCAGCGATCGTTCAATCACTTCGTCCAGTACACGCCGATCCTTGATCCCTTGCAGACGCAGACCATAGGCTACGTTTTCATAGATAGACTTGGGAAAAGGATTTGGCTTCTGGAACACCATACCAACACGACGACGCAGGTCTACTACATTAACCCCTTTGTCATAGATATTTTCGTCTTCAATGGTGACCTCACCTTCGACACGACAACCATCGATGAGATCATTCATACGATTGAAGCAACGTAACAAGGTCGACTTACCGCAACCACTCGGACCGATAAAAGCGGTCACGCGGTTTTTCGGGATCTGCATATCGACGCCATTGATCGCCTGTTTGTCGCCATAAAAAAGCTTCAGAGAATTCACATTGATCGCTATCTCTTCATTATCAAGACTTAGCCCTGCATTGCTACGTCCCAGGGCACTCATATCGATGGCGTGTCTCTTTTCTCTACTGTCATTCATTATTCAGTTACTCGTGATTCAATTACCGGCGACTTAGCCGTTGCTCTGAGTTTATTCACTATACTGCCTGATATTTTGCACGCAGGCGATTACGGATCGAGATCGCGGTCAGGTTCAATACGACGATGACGACCACCAGTAACAGCGCGGTGGCATACACCAACGGACGTGCTGCTTCAACATTGGGGCTCTGGAAGCCGACATCATAGATATGAAAACCCAGATGCATAAACTTACGATCGAGATGCAGGAATGGGAAATTACTATCCAGTGGCATGGATGGCGCGAGCTTGACCACACCGACCAGCATCAGTGGCGCGACTTCACCTGCCGCGCGTGCCACGGCGAGGATCAGTCCCGTCATCAATGCCGGACTGGCCATCGGAATGACGATGCGCCACAACGTCTCGGCCTTGGTTGCACCCAGGGCAAGGCTCCCTTCACGCACTGCGCGCGGAATACGCGAGAGCCCCTCTTCGGTGGCCACAATCACCACTGGCAGCGTCAGGATCGCCAGTGTCAACGATGACCACAGGATACCCGGCGTGCCAAAGGTCGGCGCAGGGGCGGCCTCTGGAAAGAACAGCGCATCGAGGTTGCCACCCAGAAAATAGACAAAAAATCCCAGACCAAATACACCGTAGACCACTGACGGTACACCCGCGAGGTTATTAACCGCAATCCGGATAACGCGAGTCACGGGGCCTTGTTTGGCATATTCACGCAGGTAGATCGCAGCCACCACCCCAAACGGTGTCACCAGAATCGCCATCAGGATCACCATCAACACGGTGCCGAAGATCGCCGGGAAGATGCCGCCTTCGGTATTCGCTTCGCGTGGCTCATCACTCACAAACTCCCACAGCTTGTCGAAATAGTGCAGCATCTTATCGCCAAAGCCCATTTCATTGGGACGATAAATACGCACCACTTTGGCAAGCGCAATTTCAACTTCACGCCCATCGGCCACCGTCGCCACCAGCGAATCACGATTGATCTGTGTATAAAGATCATTCAGTCTCTTTTGCAGCCCTTCGTAGCGCTGCTGCGCTTCGGCACGTTCGGCTGCGATCTGCTGTTCGCGCTGTGGATCAAGGGTATTAGAAAGTTCCAGCTTACGTGTTTTCAGGCGCAGTCGTTCAAGCTGATAGTTGATCGCACCGATCTCGATCTTTTCAATATGTTTTATTTCATCATGGAGTAACAGCGAGCGTTCAAGTCGCTGCTCAAGCGCAGCACGTGCTGACTCACCTGCGGCGATCACTGCACCATCCTCTTTTACTGACTTGAGGAAACCATAAAAGTTACCCCATTCATGACGCTCGATCACCACCACTCCATCAGGGACAGTGTAATTTGTAATATCCGGCTCAATTACACTGCGGAAGTCCATCCCATAGAGATCTCGATTACCGGTTTTCAATAGATGACGTTCGACATCCCCTGAATGGCCTTGCAGTTGGTAACCAGCATCCAGCAAACGTTCAAGCGGCACAAGTTCGGTCTCACGATTTTCACCCATCAGGCGTATCTCGGTTCCATCACGCTCCGTGTAGTCCATCATGACGACATCGGCAGGCCAGAAATAACCCAGACCACGTGCTGCAATCAACAACAGCAGACCAAACACCATCACCAGGCTAATACTCACGGCTCCGGCACTGATCCAGACCCACGGCGTACCGCTGCTGAACCAGCCGATTTTTTTATTGTTGTTTTTAGCAATACTCATTCGATATCACCCAGTTGATTATAGCGTGCTGTATTTCTTGCGCAGGCGCTGGCGCACGATTTCTGCAATGGTGTTAAAGAAGAATGTAAACATAAACAGCACCAGTGCGGCGAGAAACAGCACACGATAATGAGTACTATCCACTTCAGACTCAGGCATCTCGACCGAGATATTGGCCGACAACGTGCGCATTCCCTCAAAGATACTAAAATCCATCACGGCGGTATTACCGGTCGCCATCAAAACGATCATGGTCTCGCCCACCGCACGCCCCATACCGATCATCAGCGCCGAAAAGATACCGGGGCTTGCGGTCAATAACACCACCCGCACCATCGTCTGCCACGGCGTTGCGCCCAATGCTAACGAACCTTGCGAGAGATGCCTCGGCACACCGTAGATGGCATCCTCGGCGATTGAAAAAATGGTTGGGATGACCGCAAAGCCCATCGCCAGCCCAACGATGATCGAGTTACGTTGATCAAAGCCAACCCCCAGCTCATCGGACATCCAGTTGCGCATATTGCCATCAAACAGCAGTGACTCTACCGCAGGGCTGACCGCGAGGCAGCCCCAGCCGACAAAGATTACCAACGGAATCAGCAATAGCGCCTCCCACCCTTCCGGCATCGCATGACGGACACGATTCGGCAGTCTACACCACAACCATGCGCATAGCAGAATACCCGCGGGCATCAACACCAACAGGCTAAAGACACCCGGCAAGTGTGTCTCAACCAGGGGTGCCAGCCATAGACCGGCAAGAAAACCGAGGATCACCGTCGGTAGCGCCTCCATAATCTCAATGCTCGGCTTGACCACATTACGCATCTTCGGTGCCATGAAATAGGCCGTAAAGAGTGCGCCGAAGATCGCCAGTGGAGCTGCCAGCAACATCGCATAAAAGGCCGCCTTCAAGGTACCAAACGAAAGTGGAACCAGACTCAGCTTGGGCTCAAAGTCATTCGACGCAGATGATGATTGCCAGACATAATCAGGCTCGGGATAACTCTCATACCACACCTTACCCCACAACGAATTCCATGAGATCTCGGGGTGTTCATTCTTGATATGCCATAACTGCAGCTGTGCATTTTCATCTTCGGCCAGCATCCAGTTAGCGCGCGGGGCTACCGCCAGATGTTTGATCGATTGTGATGAAAGTGCGTTCACGCCAAGATTACGTTCGGCCGTTGAATGATAGATACCAACACGGCCATGCTGATCCGCGACCAGAAAACCCTTGCGGTCATACTCGGCGGCGATCTCAGTGATGGCGTTACCATCTCCCTGCTGATGATCAAAATTGCGAATGCGCGTCATCACTTCCTGGTTATTTTCATTACGTACCGGGAACCACTGGCTCAGGTGGCCGTTATCATAGCCAACCAGTAATGAGATGGTACCGGTCAAAAATTCGATGGCGCTGACACTGCGACCATCGCCGCCAAGGTTCAGCTGTTGCAGTTGCTGCGGCGCTTCGATATCACTGATGTCAAAATGGGTCAGCTCATTATCATGCGTGACAACATAAAGATTTTGCTGTTCCTGATCGATCAATAGCTTCAAGATAGCGGCGTCATGCAGACCTGGCAGTTCACTACTGAACTGTTCCAGTTCAGGGGCATCGTCGAACATCGACTCTTCAGCAACAATACCGCTGAGGAAGAGGCGGCCGTCATCGCTAGCGGCGGCAAAGGCGGTGCCCTCTTCGCTACTCTGGAATGCAAGATGGGTTATCGCAATGTCATCCGGCGCGACCTGCAGCGGCGAATCACCCAGTGGAAATTTGATCCCCGGTGTAATCTGACGTTTGTCATCAGGATAAGTGACCTGATAGACATGGCGCAGCACTACAGCTTGTCCATTGGAAAGCCCCAGAGCGATCAATCCCTGGTCCATCTGACCTTTGGCAAACGAGGTGATTTCGACATTTTGCGGAATCGGCAGGCGTTCATCGCTGATCTGTATGCCGCTGGAAAGCTCGAAAAAGATCGCATGGCCCGAGCGGGTGAAACGGACGCCGATCTCCCCCTGCTCCTCCATTGCCAGATAGAGGGTCTCGTCAAACGTAGCACCGGGAGCGCTATAATTGGCCCGTTTTTCGACCTCGGCCGACTGAAAAAGCGGTACGACCACAAATAGTAGATAAAAGAAGATCAATACAATGGCGATGATAACGCTGATACCGCCAAAACCGACTGCATGCCGGGTAAGGGTATCCTTCACCATGCGACGCCTGCGATGGTTGGCGGACGCCTCACTGGTAAAAAGACCAGCTGTCTGTTGCTCACCTGTACTATTCATCGCAGCAGGATAATAGAGTTATATGACAGTTATGTTACAAGACTGTCATAATTATCTTATTTCATCGCGCCGCCCAAACGCTATACGCAATATGCTTTATCCTGTGGAAAAATGACCACCGTCGCAGTTTTGAATGAGTGTTAACCGACCCAGGAGACACAGCTCACAAAAAAGGAAGGCGACCAGGGCCGCCCTCCTTATGCCCCCTTCTACCTCCAGTGTACACGCGTCGTCCTTGCATGCATCCATGCCACCACTCTCCATAGTGGCTATCATTACCAGTCGAAATCTACGACTGTGGGGACAGCAACCAGTATGTGCTTTTCACCGCCCATAACAAGCTAATATTTCATTAAATATCAATAAGATAAAAGAGACTTTATAACTTTCCTAGAAAATATTTGATTAATAAATGCTATAAATAACAATCAGGTATACAATATCAGAACAAACACTTAGGGCTTCCGCTGTAGGAATATAATGACAATATCCTATGCAATTATCATGAAATTCCTACAAAAAAATTACCAAAAAAAAGGCGGTCCAGATTAACTGAACCGCCTTTTCTTATCTTATGTCACCAGTTACTTCCTTGTTTCCTACACACCATCCCCGTTGTGCGATCCTGCGCTGGTCACCTTATCCTTGCAGACACTCTTTTAAACCCACATCCTTGTTGGCTAAATCCTTTTAAAACTCACATCCTTGTTAGCTACATCCTTTTAAAACCCACATCCTTGTTAATTCCATCCTGGAGAATAACAACAGACTTCCTTTACCATCTCCTATAGTATCGTCACCATTTTTGAGCAGATAAGTCGATAATTTATGATATCTGTAGTCTTTATAAGTCAGCACAACCTGATAAAAAAAAGGCTACATTTCATACTCCCATATAAAACAACAAGATATAGATTGAATTTAATTCAATGTAATTCCACCGCTTCACACTGAAGTATTGATTTACGACATGAGTTTCAGAAAATTCCTACAAAATGACCATCACTCAATCTACAGATATACTATATCTTCTCAATTCGGCCAGATGACATGGATAAAAGCCAGCGCGCGAGCGACCCACAACGCAACATCACCGTCACCGCCTCTGCGGGCACAGGTAAAACCTACCTGCTGATCACGCGACTGCTGCGACTGCTGCTATGCGACACCTCACCGGAGACGATCCTGGCGATCACCTTTACCCGTAAGGCCGCAGCGGAGATGCAGCACCGCATCACCGAGCGCTTGCATGAACTGCTGACGCTCACGCCAGCTGCTTTACATGAGGCCCTCGAAGCCATCGGCATCACCCCTGATGACGCCATGCGACACAAGGCACAAACCCTCTATGAGCGACTGCTGCGCTGCGAGCAACCCCTTCGCATCACCACCTTCCACGCCTTCTGCCAGGAGATCTTGCGACGTTTTCCGCTGGAGGCCGATGTTCCGCCCGGCTTCGAGATTTTAGATAGCAGTGGACTGATCGAAAAACGGGCACTGGATGCGCTATTCAGCGAGGCCACCCAGGCGCCCAACGGTGAACTCTCGCAGGCACTTGAGATACTCATGAACCACTGCAGCGGCATCAGCAATACAGAAACGGCACTCAAACAATTTATCCAGCACCGCAGCGACTGGTGGGCATATACCCATGACCATCAAAGCCCACTCTCTTACGCATGCGAAACGCTCGCAACGCAACTGCAAATCGCACCGCAGAACGCCACGCCTGACGCCTCTTTTTTGGCCGCCGCACGCCTCGAGCAGTGCCGGCACTTTGCAGAACTGCTGAATAAACACAACACCAAAACAAATGCCGCCCACACCGAGCTGTTTAGTCAGATACTCGATGATGCCGCGCCACTGGAACAGCGCATCGCACACCTTCGTACTGTATTTCTGACCAACAGTGGTGAACCGAGAAAACGTAAGGAGAGTGCTGCCCAGCGTAAAGTGATGGGCGCAGAAGGCGAAGCGCTATTTATTGAGATTCATCACGCCATCAGCGATGCGCTGCTTGAACTTCTGGATCAACAAAACCGTCACACCCTCTATCACGGCTCTGCCGCATGGTACCGCGTTGGCGCCCAGTTACTGCACCATTATCAAACCATCAAACAGGAACAACGACTGCTTGATTTCGCCGATCTTGAGTGGCGTGCCTATCTACTGCTCAACCACCACAACAATGCCCACTGGGTGCAATACAAACTTGATCAGCGCATCAATCATCTGCTGGTCGATGAGTTTCAGGACACTAACCCCACCCAGTGGCGACTACTACTACCCCTGCTGCAAGAGCTTGCCAGTGGCGAGACGCAACGCAGCCGCAGCGTGTTTCTGGTCGGCGACAGTAAGCAATCGATCTACCGCTTTCGTCGTGCCGATCCTAAACTCTTTGACACCGCGCAACAGTGGCTTGGACAACACCTCAATGCGGAGACACGCCCGCTCGATATCTCGTGGCGATCGGCACCGGCTATCATCGATTTTGTTAATCGCATCTTTGAAGAGACACCCCTCGGCGAACGTTTAACCACCTTCCAGCGCCACGACACCCACCAGCAACAGCTATGGGGAAAAGTCGAGATGCTACCGCTGTTAGCGGCAGATGAAGGTGACGAAGTGCCGCCGACACCGACCTTTCGCAACCCGCTACATCAGCCCCGCGCGGAAAGTAGTGACAGCTGGCAACAGCATTACGACGAAGGCAATCTCATCGCAATGCGTATCCAGCAAATGTTGAGTGACGGCACTGCCATCAAAGAACGTGGAGAATTACGCACTCTGCAACTCAACGATGTGATTATCCTGCTACGCAGTCGCACCCACCTCTCCGCCTATGAGGCGGCGCTGCGTCAACAGAATATTGCCTATATCAGCAACACCAAAAGCACGATTCTCGATACGCTTGAGGCGCAGGATCTGGTGGCGCTGCTCAACACATTGATCACGCCGCACAACAATCTTGCACTGGCTCAGGTGCTACGCTCACCGCTGTTCAATTGCAGTGATGCATCCTTAATGATGCTGGCCGCTGAAGCGAATCAACACGCTCAACGCGCCCTGTCGTGGTTCACCTCGCTGACTGAATTACAGGATAGACTCAATGACCGCGAGCCACTGGCACGCGCCTTTCGCCTCATCAGTCAATGGCAACAGTATGCCGGTACGCTGCCGGTGCATGACCTGCTTGATCGTATCTATCATGAAGGTGATCTACAGCGGCGTTACCATGCGGCATTTCCACCGCACCTGCGCGCCAGGGTAGAGAGCAACCTCATCCGTTTTATCGAACTGGCACTCGAGATCGACAGCGGCCGTTACCCGAGCCTGCCGCACTTTATCAATCGCCTGAAACGGCTCAGGGAACATGCGCCGGATAGCATCGATGAGCCCGCCTCTGTCAGCGACGGCGGTGCGGTACGCATCATGACCATACATGCCGCCAAAGGGCTGGAGGCGCCGGTGGTCTTTATCGCCGATGCCGCACGTGCAACCAATAACAAACGCGCGCATCAGGCGATTGTTAACTGGCCTTCGGAACAACCGAACCCAAGCCATTTCTTTCTGTGTGGTTCAAAAAACACCATCGATCGCGATACCGCAGCACTCATTGAAGCCGATGATCGAGAAGAGGAACGGGAAGATGCCAACCTGCTCTATGTAGCACTGACCCGCGCACGGCAGCACCTCATCATCAGTGGCTGTATTCCAAAACGAGGCAAAGCCCTTGGCTGGTATGGTGCGATTGCGCAACAACTGATGACGGATGACGCGACTAACGAGAATGCAGGCTTCGAGATGAGTAACGGCGAACTGCTAAAACTCGACTCATCAACTGCTGATGCCACGCCTCAACAGGATGAGCTACCCGAAATGCCAATCTCGCTGGCAACAGAGCCGAACATCGAGCTGCCAGCTTCATTAGAAAGCGATGTCGTCACCCCGAGCAAGTTGGCATTGGATCACTATCAACACAATAAGGCACCGAAAGAGACTACACCAGACGAGGATGAAGTCGGCACGCGCGGTGCTATCATCCATCGCATACTGGAGCTCATTACCGGCAGCGATGAGCTAAGCCGCAGCGTAGTGGCACAACATATCGCCGAGGAGTATGACTTAATCGTGGAAGCCGAGGCGCTCAATCAATGGCTCGATGAGGCCTACGCGTTAATCGCTACCCCTGCATTACAATCGTTTTTCGATCCGACACAGTTTCAAGTCGCACATAACGAAATACCGATTCATTTCTATGAAGGGAAACAGAACGTCGCCGGCATCGTCGACCGGCTGGTGATCACTGATGATACGGTGACCATTATTGACTACAAGACCCATCGTCACGTCGATCAGAAAAATGTCGCCACCAGTGCACAACAGTACCAGGGACAGATGTCACTCTATCGCAGCGGGGTCGAACAGATATGGCCTGATCGGCAAGTAAAACAGCTGGTCATTTTTACCCGTAATGCCGTTTGCCATGAGTTGTAACATCTAGAGGAGCCCTAGAGCTAATCCTCCAGAATATGGGTCGGCTTACCATCGATGCTTCGCTGGTTTTCATCCTCCCAGTACTGCTTCACCCCCTCTTCCCCTTTTTTA
>CALZHD010000019.1 GCA_945787155.1 uncultured Gammaproteobacteria bacterium
AACTAGTGATATATTGATTCTTTTAATCCTGTTAGCGGATCTGCTTCCATTCATTTTTCGTTCCTCCGAACTAGTTAACAACTAAAATTACAACTTAAATTTATCAACAATGACATTTAAATCAGTGGATTCGTTATTTAATGCCTGCGAAAGATCATTTAATAACTCCGTCTGATTATTCGTTACTTCACTCAATTTAAACAAACCATGAACGGCATCATTGATGCCTTTCATCGCATGTTCCTGATCACTAAAAATGCTTACCACATCCTGCATATTTTCATGCATAAAGCCAGCCTGCTCACAGGTAGAGGCAGTTTCCTCGGCCACCTTTGTCAGGCAATCAATATTCTCATGCGCCTCATTTACCGATGTCTCCAGCATACCGACAGCATTGCCGACACTTGACGAGATCGTGTCTACCAATACCGAGATTTCACTAGTAGCGCTTTCTGTACGTTGCGCAAGCTGCCGCACTTCATCGGCAACAACGGAAAATCCACGCCCCTGCTCACCTGCACGAGCCGCCTCAATGGCTGCATTCAACGCCAATAAGTTTGTCTGGGCCGAGATATCTTTGATGGTTTGAGTGATAGATGTAATTGTCGCTGCAGTTTCTGCAAGCTCCTTAGTGACCACTGCAGTTGCGCCCATATTTTCCTGGAATTTCTTAAAATTAATGACGGTCACCGATATCTGTTTTTCGGTGCGCTCCGCTGTCTCAGAGGTCTGTTGTGCTTTTTCACCGACCATTTGCACCTGACTTATTGCCTGATGAATAGATCCAAGCACAATGCCCGCATCATCTTTTATATTCTTCACGGCATCATGCAAACGTGTTGAAACCCCCTGGATTTCATACGCACCTTGCGCAACCTTTTCAGAATCACCACCAAGCTTTACCGCACCTTGCTGGATACCCTGTATTGTCTTATGCAGATTTAATACAGTCATTTCCATGCCATTGATGATTCGTCCGATTTCATCTTTTCCTGCCTTTTCCAGCGTAATGGTTAGATCACCATTCGCCAAAGCATCCATTGATGCTTCAAGTTTTGAAAGCGGTCTGGACATTAACCTGGACATAATAAAGCTCACAATCAGCGCAATCAAAATGACAATGCCACTAATACCCACTAACAACAGATTTGTTTTATGACCTGCCTCAGCACGTTCAGCACTAACCTTGGTAATTTCTTGCTGTTCATGACTAATTTTGTCCTTTTCCTGCTCAACAAGTAATACGGAAAGCTCCTCAATACGCATCATTGACCCGGACATCTCTTTAAGGTTTTGCAGTGCCAATTCATCATCATCTTTTCGCGCCGCTTTAATCACTTCCATCTTTTTTGGTTTTATCTCTTCAATGAGATTAGCTAGCTCAATCACTGCATCGTTTCCTGCCAATGCTGATTGAAGATGTTGAATATTTTCATCTAGCAGTGATGACGCCTGAATTGCTTTGATGGCGGCCTGTCGGGCATCTTTCCGCGATGGAGCACTGATCGTCTCGGCTTGAGCACGCGCCATGTCGAGTATCCCTATACGCGTATTAGCAGCAGCTTGCATACGCACCTGGGCGCTTTCGAAAGCAATTTGCATTCCCTGTGTGGCACTCTCCATCTCAATATTTTGCTTATAGATGGTATACCCACCAAGCGCACCGATAGCGATTAACGACAACACAAAAAATCCAGCAAATCCTAAAATTTTTGATTGCCAGCTGATATTAGACAAGAAAGTCCCTATCATACTAAATCCTGTATTGTCTTAAATTCCATACTTAAATGATTTCTATCACCCATGCCACTTTTAGCGTTCCCTTTATTAAAATAATTAACACTTTTTTCAGAATGATTTACTTGCCAAGTCATTTGGGTTTTATAATGCTTTAGATATTGCCTAAAGTTTTCGAATACAACATAAATGCATGTGCTAGCATCCTAAAATTAATTCAAAACAGATAATAATAATCGTGATTGTGAATGCATCAATAAAAGATAGAGCCGTTCAAATGGCATGTCGCCAACCAATTTCCATAAGGTTATTGTCATGAGTGAGCCGATACGTCTTTCCAAACGTTTAATCGAGTTGATCCACTGTTCACGCAGTGAGGCGGAGCGATATATTGAAGGTGGCTGGGTGCTGGTCGATGGTGAGATTGTGGATCAACCACAATTCAAGGTACTAGATCAAAAAGTAACATTGCACCCTGAGGCCACATTAGCACCCTGTCCACCAGTGACCATTCTGCTACACCAGCCCACCGGGTTTGATGTCGATAATCCTACTGCGGCACTGTCACTGATTACACCCGAAACCCGTGCATCTGATGATAATTCTGGTATTCGCACCCTCAAACGCCACTTTTCCAGACTAAAACCGACTGCGCCACTTGAAGCAGGCGCAACGGGACTGGTCGTTTTTTCTCAGGATGGACGCGTGGTACGCAGGCTGGTTGAAGATGCCAATAAGAATGAGCAAGAGTACATCGTTGAGGTGAGTGGTGAAATCGCCTCCGATGGACTTGAGCGACTCAATGCGGCCATGAAGCTTGATGGCTGGAAACTGCCTGCCGCCAAGGTTAGCTGGCAAAACGAGATCCGCCTGCGCTTTGCGCTCAAGAATGTGCGACCAGGCCAGATTGAGTTTATGTGCCAGAGTGTCGGGCTGACAATCGAAGCGATGATGCGTATTCGCATTGGTCGTGTGTCGATGGCGAAGTTGCCGCCAGGGCAGTGGCGTTATCTACCGACAGGCGTATTGTTTTGATGAGCGATGGCATTCATTACACCTCCTCTCTCGCCTCCTGTTCTCGCCGGCGGCGTTCAAACTCTTCTTGCTGTGCAGCGTCGATCACTTTCAATACATCTTCAACATCAGCGACGATCGTGCTCTCTGCAAAGTCGCCAGTGAGTTCAATCTCCGGATAAAGCGTGGCGCTTTCGTAATGACTCCAAATTTCCCTGTCGTAAGCGGTAGTCAACAACTCAGGGGCGTACTGGCCAAAGTAGGCCCTCATGTTGTTGACGTCGCGTGCCAGCATCATACGGGCGCTGTTGTTACCTGCGGCATTCACCGCCTGCGGTAAATCAATGATCACAGGGCCAGTGTCATCAATCAGGACATTAAACTCGGAGAGATCACCATGAACCAGGCCTGCACAGAGCATCCGAACCACTTCGTTAATCAGCCTGCCATGGTATTCCAGCGCCTGCTCAGGGCTGAAGCTGACCTCGCTGAGACGTGGCGCGGCATAGCCGTCGTTACCGATGATGAGCTCCATCAGTAACACACCGTCAATAAAACCATAGGGCTGGGGCACACGCACACCGGCGGCAGCAAGTCGATAGAGTGCATCCACCTCCGCACTGAGCCACGCCGCTTCGCTCTCTTTCTGGCCATAATGGGTGCGCTTCTGCATCGCACGAGCACGGCGGCTATTGCGAGACGTTCGCCCCTCCTGGTACTGTACAGCCTGCTTGAAACTACGTTGATTGGCCTCTTTATAGACCTTGGCACAGCGGACAAATTCGCCACAGCGAACCATATAGACCTGAGCCTCTTTACCACTCTTTAACTGACAGATGATCTCATCGACCAGTCCATCATCGATGAGTGGATTCAATCGCTTTGGTATCTTCATTTAACGCTTAATTGATTGTCAGGCAATCGTCGAACACGCTGACATAGAGGGCTGTATATACAGTCGCGATCAAACCTCATCGACGGATGACAGTAACGGTTCATCAACTGAAGGCTGTTCTGCCTCAGCAGCCTGCTTTTGCGCCTCAGCCTTCAGCTGGCGCTTCTCTTCTTTTTTCTGTTTCTTTGCAATATCACGCTGACGCTTTGCATATGCATAATTGGGCTTGGCCATTTACTATTCTCTTTATTTAAATTTAAGGGTGGATGCGAACCATCCATTGAAAATTCACATTAATTGCGACATAACACAGCTTTTGCGAGCTCTCGCCTGAATACGGTCGATTTTAACCTTTTATTTAGACTAAGACTATACATCTACTTATTTGACGACGTTAGTTGAACTTCGATCTCTTATTAACGTCAAATTAAAGATGTTATTATAGCGATATATGGGTAATATTTACCTGTAGATGATAACAAGTTGTTGTAATTCAAGGCTTCTTCTATATGATTAAGCTCGTCAGCAGAGAACTGGTCAAAAGCTGGAAAAACCAGCCGATAATAATATAATGAATTGATCCAGACACTATTGCTTAAATCACCTCACGTAAAATAAGCCTATGATCATAAAAAATATCACACTGTTCACTCTGCTAGTCTTCTCAGCATTACCACTCTCTGCGACTAGCACGGCATTAGATCCTTTACCTGAGCACAGCTTCTCTGCGATCCTTGTTGCCAAATACATCACACAATTTCACTATAAAGAAAACACTCTGAACGATGACCAGTCCAAAGCAATTCTGACGCAGTATATTGCTTCGCTAGACCCCAACCGCAACATCTTTACAGCTGAAGATATTACCTCGTTTAACCGTTATAACACTGTTCTCGATGACGCACTTCGCAAAGGTGATCTGGCCCCAGCCTTCACCATCTTCCGTTTATTCAATCAGCGCCGTATCGAGCGTGCGGAATATGCGCTCAAGCGACTGGAGCAACCCTTCGACTTTACCCTGAGTGAAGAGTATCTGTTTGATCGAGCAGAGGCGACATGGCCTAAAGACAAAAAAGCATTAGATGAAATCTGGCGCAAACGTGTCAAAAACGATGTGCTGAGCCTATCGCTAGCCAATAAAAGCGATGAAGAACTCAAAAAGACGCTACGTAAACGCTACCAGCGTTACAAAACCCGTTCAGACCAGATGAAAGCGGAAGATGTATACGAGGCGTTTATTAATGCCTATCTAACCTCCATTGAGCCACACACCGCCTACTTTTCACCGCGCACCTCGGAAAATTTCAATATCAACATGCGACTCTCTCTTGAGGGCATCGGTGCCGTACTGCAAACTGTTGGTGACTACACCGTGGTTAAAAAAACGGTTCCTGGCGGGCCTGCGGATCTCAGCGGACAGTTTCATCCCGAAGACCGCATTAGTGGCGTTGGCCAGGGGAACGATGGAGTGATTGAAGATGTTATCGGCTGGCGTATCGACGATGTCGTCGACCTTATCCGCGGCCCCAAAAATACAGTGGTACGTTTGCAGGTACTTCCCAAGGGTGACGAGGATGGGGCCGGTAAGATCGTCACTATTACCCGTGACAAAATCAAACTAGAAGAGCAACACGCCAAAAAGTCTATTATCGAAATAGAAAACGGCGGTCATCAGTCTCGCATCGGTATTATCACCATCCCAACCTTTTACATGGATTTTGAGGCCGCAAGACGCGGCGATAAAGATTATGTCAGTACCACTCGCGACACCCGCAAGTTGCTTGAAGAATTAAAAGCAGCAAACGTTGATGGCGTCGTCATTGACCTGATTAACAACGGCGGCGGTTCACTACCAGAGGCCATCTCCCTCACCGGCCTGTTTATTAAGTCAGGCCCGGTGGTACAAGTGCGTGACAGCGATAACAAACTTGATATCAATGAAGACACCGATGATGGTATCGCCTATGACGGTCCTGTTGCTGTACTGGTCAATCGTTTCAGCGCCTCCGCATCAGAAATTTTTGCTGGTGCAATGCAGGACTACGGACGCGCTACGATTTTAGGTGAAACTACTTACGGTAAAGGCACAGTACAACAGATGCTGGATTTAAATCGCCACGCACCCAATGACATCGCAACATTAGGCCAACTAAAACTAACCATGGCCCAGTTCTTCCGCGTAAACGGCGACAGCACACAAAACCGCGGCGTTATCCCTGATATAACCTTTCCCACCGCCGCAGTCAGCGCCGAACAAGGTGAAAGCTCACTGAAAAACGCCCTTCCCTGGGCGCGTATAAAGGCAGCCAACTTTGTGCCATATAATCGCCACCACACCGACCTGACAACTGTAAAAGTACATCATCAAAAGCGTGTTCAAACAGACAGCGGATTTAAATATCTACTCGCTCAAGCAGATGTGCGTAAAGAAGCACTCGCTAAAACATCGGTCACACTACTAAAAACAGCACGCAAAGCAGAAAGAGACAAACAGGAAAACGAAAACCTGGAACGCATCAATCACTTTCGCACATCGATAGGGCTGGCACCTAACGAGCTAAGTGATCTTGAGGATAATAGCGAGGTCAGCAATGTCGAGGATGAAAACTTTTTAGAGAAGGTTAAGCAGATTCAACTAAAAGAAGCCGCAGCCATATTAGCTGACTTAATCCACTCACCTCAAATACAGGAAAAATTCACCCAAAGCACCATAAATTCTCCAAATAAACTTTAGGAGAACAACTAAGTTTGTCACGCCAGAAAAAACTTCATATTTGATGTTACGGCTCAAGTACAAGCCAGATTTTTAGACCCAGCGCCTTGATTCAGTCATATCCAATCATTGACTTCCATCTTTGAGCCTGGCGCAAGAGATGTCGGGGTGTTTCGATAAACTCCATTACCGCTGTGTCCATGGCTCAAAAATACTTTTAGACTCATGCCACTACGGTTTTGAGCTGGACATGATTAAAAACACATACCTTTAATTACTTGATACCAAGCAAGCATATTTGTGCAAAATCAGTATGCCCTTGTATGATTTTTTCTATTCCATCCTGGCGTAGTGTCCTCATCCCACTATTCAGTGCTTTTTTATGGATTTCGCTCGCTGGCGCTCGCTCTAAAATCATCTTTTTTAGATCTGCTGTAGTAACAAGTAACTCATGTAATCCAATACGTCCAAGATAGCCAGTATTGTTGCATTCATGACAACCTACTGACCGATAGAGCATAAGATCCCCATTTGTGCCAAATAAGCTTATCCAATCTTTAATATGCACTTGAGCTATTTCATCTCGATGCTGTTGCCCTGCATCATCAGGCATCAATTCCTGACAATAGGTTGAGGCCAGGTGTTGCAGCTCATTCATCGATGGTTTATAAGCCTCCTTACAAGAAGTGCAAAGTTTTTTCGCTAAACGTTGAGCCAAGACCCCGATCAATGCATCTGCAAAGTTAAACCCATCCATCCCCATATCTAAAAGACGTGTAATGCTCTCCGGCGCACTGTTTGTATGTAATGTAGAAAACACCATATGCCCGGTAAGTGATGCCTCAATACCCATACCAGCAGTCTCTCTGTCTCGCATCTCACCGACCATAATTATGTCGGGGTCCGCACGCAGAAAAGCACGCATGGCAGCAGGAAAATCAAGCCCGATCCGAGGGTTAACTTGAACCTGTCGAAGCCCTTCCTGAGTAATTTCGACCGGATCTTCTGCTGTCCATATCTTTCGTTCTGAGTCATTCAAATGACCAAGTATTGAATGAAGTGTCGTAGTTTTACCTGAGCCTGTGGGACCGCATACCAAAAAAAGACCATAAGGGTGACTAATGGCAGCCAGCAGCTTCTCATGGTTTTCAGTACTCAAGCCAAGTGCGTTAACAGGTATACTCTTGCCACTCGACAATATTCTCATTACCACATCTTCTAATCCAGCAGATGTTGGTAATGTGGCAACTCTTAATTCAATACCCGCTGGACCAAACTCACGAAAATTTATCTTTCCATCCTGCGGTTTTCGGCGTTCTGAAATGTCAAGGCGCGCCATAATTTTTATACGAGAAATCAGTGCGTGTCGATATTCAGGATCATACTTCTGATAAACAAACAGCGTACCGTCTTTACGAAATCGAACAACAAGTTTATGTTTTTCCGGGTTAGGCTCAATGTGGATATCTGAAGCCCCCTGATGATAGGCATCAAGAATAATCTGATTAATAATATTGACAACGACATTATCATTAACCTCAATATTATCTTTGATACTAAAATCAGCCTGAAATGGTACTTTATCATTCCCCCCAGGCATCTTATCAAGACTCCCTGAGACTGCCATCGGATCTGATACCTCCGACACAGCGGTAATCAAGTCTCCAGTCGAGTAATAACATTGCAAGGCCCAGGCAATCTCGCTTGATAATGCCATGACAGGCTCAATATATTTATTTGCATGAAACCGAAGTGCATCAAGGGCTTCCCAATCCATCGGGTTTTCAAGTGCTACTGCTAACTTTCCATCAAACAGGTAAAGAGGAATAATTTTATATTGAAATGCAAGGCTAGCGGGCACTTCTCTAACAACCTGCGGGGTCACCTTAAACTCACGTAGATTAACAAACGGTATCCCCAGTTTTTTCGCCAATGCCATTTGTATTTGCTCACTTGTAACCACCCCTTTTTCTATCAGAATTTTTCCCAGTGGCTTATTTCGCTCATTTTTTTGCTCATGCAGTGCTTGTTTTAGCTCTTCCTGAGTAATAAGTTTTTCGCTAATCAGGATTTCGCCCAACTTAAGATTTGGCATTCCTTTTTGCTGCTTTAAAGCATTTACCAACTGCTTAGCATTGACAATTTCTTTGCTGACCAGATACTCACCGAGAGGACGCGTGCGCATACTATTTTGTTGATCCAGAGCATCCCTGATAATTTCTCTAGAGACCCCTTGTTCTTTGATTAATGTTTCGCCAATCTGCTCACCAATCTGTTTGCTTTCAATCGAACTTTGCGGAATAAAATAGTGAACATATAACTTTACTTCCTTGCCTTCATCATGCTGTTTAAACAAATGAACGCCATTTTTATCTATGCGTGACCCATATGTTTTTCCTGCCACCTTACTTTTATTTTTGAACACCACGACAAAATCCTGAAGCGCCTGAGAGTTTTCCATCAAGATATTTGCGTTGTATTGTGTTTTAGACTCAATCGTGAGCTGAAATGGACTGCTGAAAATTAACATTTTAAGATCGCTCATAACAATCTCACTCACTTTATTCAAAGCTGTCACGTTGATTTTTATTAGTGCATTCTGAGTATCAAGACAGGTTATTACACCATCGATTTTTTGATCATTGATCAGATATGCAGTAACCGGAAGATCCACCAGCACTGTGACATTATCTATACTGGATAATGGTGGCAGTGGCAATTCAATAGAGTTGCCCATCAAACCTCCATCTTCCATTTTATTATCGATTTATTCATATAAGACATAGAATTTTATTTATCCAGAATAATCCCACGTTTTATAAAAAACGGGAACACGAGCCTGTTATTGGGCCAGTCTGTTCACAAACCCATTAAATGGTTTTCGGCATGCGATCCGGAAACTCGATCATAAATCGACTCAAAGTGGCACGCTTTACCTTATTGACGCTCTAAGATAAGTATCTTATTTGTTCTGTGTTGACGTTCTGAGTGATAACACCATGTTTATCTACAACTAAATATCATAAGGAACCTCTGATTAATTCTGGACGGATAGAAATGAGAGCCAAAATATTCAAATGCGAAGTGCCTTGGGGTGCAAGGCGCTAATCGCCAGTAATACCCAAGGGGCACACTGTAGCGGGCCTATTGCTAAGATTAGCAACGCAGCAGTTGGATATTTTGGGCTCATAGCTGCCATTCATGAATTAATCAGAGGTTCCATAAATAAATCATGGGAAATTGGGGGGTTTCCTACCCAGTTACAGCGATTCCTGAGTAAGAATATCAACAATTCTGCCGATAAAGTTCTAAACGAATTAAAACTAGTACAACTACCAAAGTGAACTGGGTAGTGAAAGATGGGGCTTTATATGAACAAGGAACAACAAGATAACGACTATATCTCGGTTCAGATTCATAAAAATTTTTATCATGACAGTCGTCTTGAGACCGCAACGCTGGTTAAAGAGTACGCGTATGTTGAGTCGATGCTGATTAAGTCTGGCTATCTTGCATGCCTGACCATTCAGATTGACCAGTTAAAGCAGATTGAATATCAATACGGAAGCATGGTGCACTATGATCTGCTGGGTAAGACAGCAGACCTGCTTAAGGAAATGAAACACGCTGACTTTCGCGATGACGACATTTTGATGATTGACTTATTGGATCAAGACACCTTCGTTATCTTTTTTTCAGCGCCAAGAAACAAAGAAACGATACTGCTCGACCATCTCGAAGAGATTGAACTCCGAACACGAAAGCACATCGAACAACAAATTTTCGATCTATTTTACCCCTACACTAAACACCTTTCAAAAGTTGGGATTGGTTACGCGCTGATTGTGCAAAATCCCATGATCAATAATATGCGATTGATTATGCAGCTTGTTTCCAGTTCAAAAAAAATGGGCGAGTTTTCAGCTGCCAAACACGAATATCAAAGCAAATATGGGTTACAGAGAATCATTATAGAAGAAAGTCTCGCAACAGTTTTTCAACCGATTGTTGATATGCAAACCCTCGATATCCTCGGCTACGAAGCGCTCTCACGCGGCCCGCAAGATACTGAATTCGCATGCCCGACAATACTATTTATTCTGGCATCAAATTTTGGACTGTCATTTGAACTCGATTCTTTATGCCGAAAAAAGGCGTTCGATGCGATTAAAAATTTGAACACAGACAAAAAGATTTTCGTCAATACACTGGCCATCACCATTCATGACCCAGAGTTTAGAGGTAAATACCTGGAAGAGCTGCTTGCAGATATAAAAATTAAACCTGAAAATGTGATTTTCGAAATTAACGAAAAAATGGCGATTGATAATTACGACCTGTTTCGCTCCGCATTAAAAGATTATTCCAATGATGATATCGGCGCCGGCTATTCTGATCTGGAAAGAATTATGGAGCTGCATCCTGGTTTTATGAAGATTGATATTTCACTGGTCAGAAATGTAAATGAGAGCTACATCAAGCAGCAGTTGATCAAGGCGATGGTAAATCTGGCCAGTAATTTGAGTTCTAATGTGATCGCTGAAGGTATTGAGACCAAAGAAGAATACGAAATACTTAAATCGTTCGGTGTCAAGTATGGACAGGGATTTTTATTTGGCCATCCAGAGTCGACGCTTAAACCTGCCGACACAAGTTTTCTTGAATAATAAGAAAAAAGGGCTATATACCACCCCAATCTGCTCCCACTAATTCCACACTGCCCCTGGCACCTCCATAATCTCCGCCCTTGTTTGCGCTCCATTTACGTAAATTTCGAAACTATAAGTCTCATTGGGTGCGAGCGACACACCATCGTCATTAGTAAAATCCCAATAGAGGCGGAACTGGCCACTCGGCAGTGCTGCATCAAGTAGCGTCTTCACCTTCTGTCTGGAGGCGTCGTATATATCTATTTTTGCAGTACCGGGCAGAGGTAATGCGAAGACAATTCTTGATGATGGATACGAAATTTGAAACAGATCGGTCAGAGAGATCCGTTTTAACTCCTCAACGATTTCTGTATCACTAAGCCCTGGGAATCTTTTTTTAAGATACTGGTACGCAAACTGATGCTCATTTTTTGTCTGTTGAGGAACGGCATGAAGCAGTCTCTCAATGGATCTATTCACACCACCCGACTGAGATCCAGCATGACTATCTAAATTTTTCACCAAATCCTGAAGGAGTTTTAAGGTTCTTTTAGTTCTGCCACGCCAGACAATCTCTTCGGTAATGAACTTACCCAGTGAGTCGTCAATGCTGGTGTAGTAATCAGAACTCTCCTTCATCTTTACAGCGATCTCACGCTGTAGTTCATCCATATCATTGTTATCTGCCGATATTGATGCTGTCGTCGTGATCACCAACCCCTTAACCTTGTCAGCTGGCTGCAACCACGCAGGGAGTGCGAAGTCATATTTCACATAAAGAAAGGTCAGAACAACACCGATGACCAGTCCAAACAACAAGCCACCACCACCGGAATGATTACCATCGCGTTTGTCAGCCGACATAAGCACCTCTCCGAAATTGAATGCTTCTATCTTCAACCGAAGCTGAAGCGCGAGAAGACTACCCTCAAAAAAGCGCCGCTAGAAAGGCAGTGCTAGACCGCGACCAGCTCCATCGCTTCTGCCACATCGACTGCCACCAGGCGCGATACCCCCGGCTCATGCATCGTCACACCGACGAGCTGATTGGAGATCTCCATCGTAATCTTGTTATGGGTGATGAAGATAAACTGCACCCGGTCGGACATCTCTTTGACCATCTGGCTAAAACGGATGGTGTTGTTATCATCGAGTGGCGCATCGACCTCATCGAGGATACAGAACGGTGCCGGGTTCAGCTCGAAGATCGCAAAGACCATCGCCACCGCGGTCAGGGCCTTTTCGCCACCTGAGAGCAGATGAATACTGCTGTTACGTTTGCCCGGCGGATGAGCCATGATGGTAACACCCGCTTCGAGGACATCATCACTGGTCATCTCCAGCCGTGCACTGCCACCCCCAAAGAGGCGTGGAAAAAGCTCCTGCAGCTTGTCGTTAACCTTCTCAAAGGTATCTTTAAAACGGGTACGCGTCTCATGATCAATCTTGCGAATCGCGCTCTCCAGTGTCTCCAGAGCCTCATTGAGATCGACAAGTTGTGCGTCTAGATAGGTCTTGCGCTCCGACTGCTCGGTGTACTCCTCAATCGCGGCAAGATTGATCGCGCCCAGACGCTGGATGCGTCGCTCCATCTCTTCAGCCTGTTTCGCCCACTCGGCCTCATTGGCCTCTTGCGGCATCTCGGCGATCAACTGCTCCAGCGTATATTGTGATTCGTCGATCTGCTCCTGCAACGTCTCACGACGCACCTTGATCTCCTGCCACGCCATGCGCATCTGTTCCAACTCACTGCGAATCACCTGCACCTGCTGCTCGATCTCGCTACGACGTCCACCGAGCTGACGCAGCTCATGGTCGCACGCCTCCACCTGACGACGCACCTCGGCCAACTCGCCTTCGACCAACAGCCGCTTCTCCAGAAATTCTTCCAGCTCAAGCTTACCCGACTCAAGCGGTTCGACCCCCTCTTCCAGCGCCGTGGTCAGCTCTTCGCGGCGACGCTCCATGTGGCCCATCTGACGCTGCATACGCTCGGAATTGCTCGTCAAGGTGCCCAGCTGGGTGCGCATTGAATCAATCCTCAGCATAAATTCACGCGCGGTATCACGATCTGTTTGCGCCTGTTGGCGACGCTCATCGAGCAACGCACTCAATGCTTCGCGCTGTTCGCCAAAGGCACTGCGCTGCAGCTGATGTTCGGCCATCTCGGCCATCACCAACTCAAGCCCTTCGCGCGCAATCACCAGCTCTTCGCTGCCCTTCTCACTATGCTCACGAATCTCTTCAATCTCTTCCAGCAGACGATGCTTTCTCGCCTCAATCTGTTCCAGACGGGCATTTCTGCTACTCAACTGCGAACGCACTTCAGCATTTTTATGCGCCGTCTGGTTGATATTGCTCTGCAGCGTCTCGCGCTGTTCTTCAAGTGCAGCCAGTTTAAACTGCCCCTCTTCGAGCGTCTGTTCCAGTTGAGCGAGCTGCTCTTCATCATCATCTAATTTCTTGGAAACGAGCTTAAGCTCTTGTTCACGCACAAGAACACTACCTTCTTCATCGCCACCACGGACAACCCGTAACCAGTCCGGCCCCATCCAGATACCATCCCGCGTCACCACTGATTCCTGCGCCTGCAGTTGCCCACGCAACCCCAGTGCATCTTCCATCGTGTCGACCGCATAGATCCCGGAAAAGAGTCCCTCGAGTTGCCACGCGGCCTGCACCTTGCTTGCCAGTGGCGTACCGACCGAGCGGGATGTCGCGGCCGGTTTTGCCTGAGTATCAAAGACAGTCAACGAACCTTGTTGGAGCGAAGCGAGGTGATCGGTAATGCATTCAACACCATCGACGCAGAGCGCCTCGAGGTTATGACCGAGCACGGTTTCGACCGCACGCTCCCAACCGTTGTCAACCTCAAGCGTCTCGGCAAGGCGACGTACGCCATCAAGGTCATGCTCTTCCAGCCAGGTCGTCACTGCGCCCTGCTGCTTACCGAGTGCCGCCTTTTGCAGCGCCTCCAGTGAGGCGTGTGTTTTCTGTAATTCCTGCAGGTGACGACGCGCATCCGCCAGTGTTCTAGTCGTGCCGCTATTGCTTTCGCGTTGCTGGCTGATCTCACTCAGCAGGCCATGCACCTCTTGCTGCAACCCTTCGAGTTGCGCACTGCTCTCGGCAGACTGCTCACTGAGGGTTGCCACCTCTTCTTTGAGGTCGCCGGCATCGAGGCCGTGATTCTCTTCTTCCAGCCGCAGCAGTCGTTTCTGCTGGCGCCCCATATCCTCTTCAAGATGAATAATACGTGTCCGTTCAACCTCAGATTGCTGGGTCTTACTGGCCACTGCACTATTAAAGGCCTCCCACTCTTCCTGCCAGCAACGTTGATTCTCTTCAACTTCACGCAACGCCTCGGTCGATAGCTTTGCCTGCGCTTCGGCCGCGTGAAACTGAGGATCGCTGGTCTCAAGCGAGGCGTTAATCTCTTCTATCTGACGCTGATCGTGCTCAAGATGAACCTTACCCTCGGTCAGGGACTGCAGCGTCTGTTCAAGCTCCAGCTGATTTTCTTCGCGTTTTTCCTGCATGTGCTGGATGGTCTGTTCAACGCGAGCGATGTCTGCACCAATACTATAAAACTGTCCCTGCACCTGATTGAAATGTTCGTTGGCTTCTGCATGATTGACGCGTTGTTTTTCGATCTCCGCCTCGGTCGCACGCTGATCCGCGATCTGTGCCTCGAGTGCGGTCTCTCGCCCCTGGATCGCCAGATCTTTTTGTTGCGCCTCACCGTCGAGTGCCTGATGCCGCAACGCCAGCAGCTGCGCCTTGATCAAGCGTTCTTCCTGCTTCATCACTTTATACTTCTCGGCGGTCTTGGCCTGACGCTGCAAAGTCTGCAGTCGTTTATCAAGTTCACCCACCAGGTCATCGATTCTACTGATGTTTTCTTTAGTATGACGAATCCGGGTCTCGGTCTCGCGGCGACGTTCTTTATACTTGGAGATGCCCGCGGCCTCTTCGAGAAAAACGCGCAGATCCTCAGGCTTGGCCTCGATCAAACGCGAGATCATCCCCTGTTCAATGATTGAATAACTGCGTGGCCCAAGGCCGGTGCCAAGAAAAACATCCGTAATGTCGCGGCGGCGGCACTTACTACCGTTCAGAAAATAGCTGGATTTACCGTCACGGGTGATCTGACGTTTAACTGAAAGCTCAGCATAGTTAGCATATTCGCCACCCAGTCTGCCCTGAGAGTTGTTAAACACCAGCTCGACCATCGCCGCGCCGACCGGTTTACGCCCTGATGAGCCATTAAAGATGACATCGGCGAGTGAGTCACCGCGCAGATTTTTGGCTGAACTTTCGCCCATCACCCAGCGTACTGCGTCGATCACGTTTGATTTGCCACAACCATTCGGCCCAACAACACCGATCAGCTGACTAGGCATCGATAAAGTGGTGGGATCTACAAATGATTTAAAACCGGCGAGTTTAATTTTCTGCAACTGCATGGCAGGGGAAGATACATGATAAAGACCACGCAAGACAAGCCTGAAATCCCTATAAATTTACGCTAAACGAGATCCGCCTTTAATTATCTGTTATTTTATGCGCTCTATTTATTTGATTTTAATTGAAGGAGTAACCCCGGGCATTGACTGCACATCAATCTAAACGAACTTTAATTTACAATTACAGTAAGTTAAATTACATTTCAAGAATTGACTGTACATTTATGCGCCGCAATACCACCCATGGCAAGCACACCCAGTAAAGCACTCGAGACCTTTGAAAACCCCAATCAGGGACGCGACTACACCATCCACATTAGCATTCCGGAATTCACCTGCCTCTGCCCCAAGACCGGCCAGCCCGATTTCGCGACCATCAATATCGACTACGTTCCCGACAGAAACTGCATCGAGTTAAAGGCGCTGAAGATGTACATCTGGTCCTTCCGCGATGAAGGCGCGTTCCATGAGGCGGTCACCAACCAGATGCTGAGCGATTTTGTCGCCGCCTGTGACCCACGCTTCATGCGCGTCACCGCTGAGTTCAATGTGCGCGGCGGCGTCTACACCAACGTCGTTGCCGAGCATCGCAACCCGGACTGGATCGCACCCGAACCCGTTCATCTGCCGTAAGCGCGACGACAGCGAACCCGCCCGGCCCAATCGAATCACACACTATGGCGCTCTATCTAGGCATCGATGTCGGCACCAGCGGTTGTCGTGCCGTCGTCATCGACACACAGGGGAAGCAGGTGGCAGCGTACCATGTCGCGATGATCGCACCCGAGCAGCATGGCGTGCGCAGCGAGCAGAATGGCTGGATCTGGTGGAAGACGGTGTGTGAACTACTGGAAGCGCTCAGCAAAGCAGTGTCGATGGGCGAAATTGCTGCCATTGCCGTCGATGGCACCTCCGGTACGCTGCTGCTCACCGATGCGGATGGCAATCCACTGGGCAATGCGTTGATGTACAACGATGCCCGCAGTGACCACGAGGCCAGCGCCATCGCCGCTGCCGCCCCGGCAGAAAGTGGCGCGCACGGTGCAAGCTCGGCGCTGGCCAAACTGTTGTGGTTACAAAGCAACCACAGGGTATCCGGCAACGCACGACACGCCCTGCATCAGGCCGACTGGATTGCAGCACAGCTGAGCGGAACCTTCGGTATCAGTGATGAAAACAACTGTCTGAAGCTGGGCTATGATGTGATCAATCGCCGCTGGCCAGCGTGGTTTGAGTCACTTAAGTTTGAGTCACTGGGCATCGACCATTCGCTACTCCCATCGGTCACGGTGCCGGGAGAGACCATCGGCACCATCCGGCCTGAGATCGCCAACCACCTGGGGCTATCGTTACAGACCCGTATCGTCAGCGGCACCACCGATAGCATTGCCGCCTTTCTCGCCACTGGCGCAGCAGAGATCGGTGACGCGGTGACCTCGCTCGGCTCAACGCTGGTACTGAAGCTGCTCTCAGACAAGCCCATCTTCGCCCCGGAGTATGGCGTCTACAGCCATCGTCTGGGCGACCGATGGCTAGTGGGCGGCGCCTCAAACTGCGGTGGTGCTACGTTATTACAGTACTTCTCAACACAACAGATGGCGACGATGACACCACAGCTCGACCCGACCACACCCACCGGCCTCGACTACTATCCATTGCCGGCGACGGGTGAACGTTTCCCGATCAATGACCCAACGCTCACACCACGCATCACCCCGCGCCCCGCCGACGACCTGCAATTTTTTCAGGGACTACTGGAAGGGATCGCGCAAGTTGAAGCACGCGGCTATCAATTGCTGGCCGAACTGGGAGCGCCCTATCCACGGCGAGTATTAACCGTGGGTGGCGGAGCTACCAATGTACCGTGGGGCGTGATCCGTGCCAGACACCTTGATACAGAGGTCATCTCCTGTGGTGATGTACAGACGGCCAGAGGCAGTGCGCTGTTGGCACGCTCGTATGAAAACGATGCGTCGTAAGACTTTTGCCTCCATGCAGAAAAAATCATAAAATTACATCTCTAATCTAAAAATCACTCGCGTTTACCACACAGGCACTCATCACACACATGTTCACTCAACCTTTTATCGGCGCCTCATACCTCCTGCGCGGTTTTTTCATACTCTTTAAGCCCGGCATCAGAGGCTTTGTCATCTTGCCGATGCTGATCAATCTGATCGTCTTCAGCCTGCTCATCTGGCTCGGCATCTATCAGTTCGATATCCTGATGGAGTATGTGATGGGCAATCTGCCCGAATGGTTACAGTGGCTCGACTGGCTGTTATGGCCGCTGTTTCTGATCGCCTTTTTACTGGTGGGCTTCACCATCAGCCTGCACCTCGCGTTGCTGATCGCAGCCCCGTTCAATGGCGTGCTGTCGGAAGCAGTGGAAAGGCACCTCGATCCTACCAGTTCGTTACCTGTCAGTAGCTGGAGCGATGTCGCCAAAGGGGTCGCGCCCGCGATCATCAGCGAAGCGGGCAAGATTGGCTATTTCATCATACGTGCAATCCCGCTCATCGTGCTGTTTTTCATTCCGCTCATCAATATCTTCGCCCCCGCGATCTGGGCCATCTTTAGCGCATGGATGCTGGCCCTCGAATATAGCGATTATCCACTGTCGAATCACGGCCTGTTATTCAAGCAGTCCAAAGTGGTGGTCAAAGAGAAACGGCTGGTCGCCTTCGGCTTCGGCGGTGCCTCAATGTTTTGCACGCTGATTCCATTGATCAACTTTTTCGCCATGCCGGCTGCCGTCGCCGGTGCCACGATTATGTATATGGAGCAATTTAGAGACAGTCCCAAACTCGCCATCACTCAATCTAAATAATAATGCAAACGCCCGATAAATTCGGACAACTTCGGATGGCTGCGTAATGGACTTTTTCCAACAACTGATACTGGCGCTGATCCAGGGACTGACCGAGTTCCTGCCGATCTCAAGCTCGGCTCACCTGATACTGGTACCAAAACTTGTTGGCTGGGCCGATCAGGGCTTGGCATTCGATGTCGCGGTACACGTCGGCACACTCACCGCCGTGGTGGCCTATTTTCGCCACGAACTGAAACTGATGAGCCGTGACTGGGTCCGCTCGATCACCACCCGCCAGCAGACAGCCGAGAGTCGCCTTGCATGGGGGGTACTCATCGGCACTATTCCAGTAGGGCTGTGCGGACTTTTATTCAAAGACATTATCGAGACCTCACTGCGCTCACCGCAGGTGATTGCGACAACGACGATCCTCTTTGGTCTGCTGCTGCTATGGGCCGACAGACAGGGCAAACGCCAACGCGACGAACACACCCTTAGCTGGCGCGATATCGTCATCATCGGCTGCGCTCAGGCGCTCGCATTGATTCCAGGCACCTCACGTTCCGGCATCACGATTACCGCTGGTTTAATGTTGGGGCTAACCCGCACCGCCGCCGCACGATTTTCATTTCTGCTGTCAATCCCAGCGATCGTATTACCGGGCATGTTGATTACCTTTGAACTGGTGCAACAGGAAACGATGGTTGACTGGCAGTCTCTGATCGTCGGTTCGATTATTTCAGGCCTCAGTGCTTACGCCTGTATACACTTCTTCCTTAAGCTGTTAGATAAGATCGGCATGATGCCGTTTGTGGTCTATCGCATCCTACTGGGCGTGGTACTCTTTTTTGTCTTTGCCTAACCCTGCTTATTCATCGCCACCTGCGCTATCTAAAAGACGCTGCACCAGCTCACGACTATCGTCGGGGCGGTTCAGTTCTGCCTCCGGCGTCCACGACATATCGTTCTCCAACCGATAACTACCACTGAATGAATGTGGCGGTTTACCGCCCCACTCCGTCGGCCCCAACATCGAGAAATAACACGATTCATCGCTGCGCTGATAAAGATGATAGAGCTTGCCGGGAATACGCTTGAAGTTGCACTGCGCGCGATGCAATGCCTGATCACGCTGCGCCGATGCTAGCACACTACGCGCCTCAGACTGCAGGTGACGAATCTGCTCTGCAATCAACTCCAGTTTAGATGAGACGCGGGTATTGATATGGCTATCAGCCGTTGAAATCTCACGCGCCATGTCGACCAGATCGACAGCAGCGCCCAGCCGACTGACGGGATAAGGTGCTGAACGCGCCTCCCCTTGATGCAACTCACCTTTACCTTCGTGTTTTTTAGCCATCTTTATGAGTATCGCCGCATTACTTCGCCTGGCACTCTCCGCATACGCCATAGATATAGAGTGAATGATCGGTTATCGCATAACCGGCTTTTTTGGCGATCTCCTTCTGACGCGTCTCAATCACCTCATCGACAAACTCATCGACCTTGCCACATTCGACACAGAGGATATGATCATGGTGCTCGCCAGCATCGAGTTCGAACACGGAGTGTCCCTCTTCAAAATGGTGACGCGTCACCAGGCCCGCCGACTCAAACTGGGTCAAAACACGATAGACCGTTGCCAAGCCAACATCCTCGTCTGACTCTATCAATGCCTTATAGACATCTTCCGCCGTCAAATGGCGTTTGCTGTTTTTTTCGAAAATCTCGAGAATCTTGACACGCGGCAACGTCACCTTGAGCCCCGCCTTTTTCAAATCCGAATTTTCCACTATGATATCCTCTATGGCCACGCCGGGTTTCGGCATGGAGATCTACTGAATCACCCCTGCCAACCGCTTTCGGTCAACCAGGTAAGACAGGCACCTTACTAGTAATGAATATTGTAAAACAACCCTATATGAAAAATAAATTTTCCATCGCCTTATCCCTGTTAATACTGGCGGTTAGCGCCGGCTGCTCAATTCATAAAGTCGATATTCAACAAGGAAACATTGTCTCTCAGGAGATGATGTCACAGCTGAAGATTGGCATGAAACAGGACCAGATCGAAAGATTGATGGGTAGCCCACTGATTGTCGACCCATTCCGCCGTGACCGCTGGGACTATATTCATAGCTTCAAATCGGGAAAGAGTGATGCCCCGCGTAGCCAGTATCGCATCACGCTCTTTTTTGAAGGAGACCAGCTGGCCCGTATCGATAGCGAGATCCCACCCGAGGGTCTGCCAGAACGTTAATCGCCAGAATATTTATCAGCGGCAGGCTTTTCAGACGCTAGCGGTGCGGCGGCTTCAGCCGGTTTATCTGGTTTATCTGGCTTTTCTGGTTTATCCGGCTCACCTGACCCTGTGGACGACGCCTCTTTTGCAGGCTTCGCTTCATCGACCTTGAGATCACCGCCGCCCTTTTTCATCCGCTTACCCTCAGCCGCACGTTGACGACGCACCTCTTTAGGGTCAGCGATCAAGGGGCGATAGATTTCAACACGATCACCCTCACGCAACACGGCACTCATTTTGGTGATCTTGCCAAACACACCCACTTTATTCACCGCTAGATCGATCTCAGGATAAGTAGCCAGGATACCGGAGTGCGTAATCGCATCACCCACGGTGCCCCCGAGATTGATCGTTACCTCAAGAATGACCTGTTCGTGTGGCAGCGCGTAGGCCACCTCAACATCGATCTTTTCAATGCGACTGTCATCGTTCATTTCAGGGTTCTCAGCAGGGATTGTCTCAGGGTCGGCCATAACTATTCACCGCGCGTTCGCAAAAGGCATCCACCAAAGAGTTTGCAATCTGGTTAAAGATAGGCCCCAGCGTCACATCGAGCAGTCGATTGGAAAATTCAAATTCCAGATCAAGTGAGACCTTACAGGCCTGCTCTCCCAGTGTCTCGAAACGCCAGAACCCTTCCAGGTGCTGAAAAGGGCCTTCAACCAGACGCATTTCGATCATCTTCCCTTTCTGTAAACGGTTGCAGGTGGTAAAGGTCTTGTGGATACCGCCACGCGACAACTCAAGCGTCGCCCGCACCTCATCCTCATCGCGACTCAACACCGTTGCGCACTTGCACCACGGCAGAAAATCGGGATAGGCATCGATCTCATCCACCAGCGCATACATCTGGCTAGCTGAATATCGTACCAGCGCACTTCTATTTATTATCGCCATACCACTACCAATCTATCCCAACTCTGTTTCGCATCCCAGCCTACCCAGTCATCTTTGCCAGCAATCCCGTGCTTTGCAGAAACACGACCATCACCGCCAGTGGCGTGACATATCGCAATAAGAAATTCCAGCCATTAAATGCAAACACATGCCTGGTTGCCATCTCATTCTCTTTTGATTTATGTGACATTGCCCACCCAGCGAAGATCGCAATCAACAGCCCCCCCAGCGGCAACATGATATTCGCCGTGAGGAAATCGAGCAAATCAAAGAAGGTCATATCAAACAACTTCACCTCAGCCCAGAGGTTAAACGACAACACCGTCCCCATCCCCAGGCCCCAGGTCGCAACACCGCAGACAATCGATGCCGTGACACGCTTGATATTACGATTTTCCACCAGCCAGGTCACCGCTGGCTCAATCAACGATATTGATGAACTCCACGCCGCAAAACACAGCAGAATAAAAAAGAGCGTACCAAAAAAGAGCCCACCGCTCATCTGTCCAAACGCCAGCGGCAACGTCTGAAAGACCAGCCCCGGCCCCGCACCCGGCTCAAGCCCATTAGCAAAGACGATAGGGAAGATCGCCATCCCCGCCACCAGTGCCACCATGGTATCGGCGACGACGATCATGATCGCCGTGCGCGCAATCGAATCCTGACTGCGCATATAGGAGCCATAGATCATAATCGCCCCCATACCGAGACTCAGCGTAAAGAAGGCATGCCCCATCGCAATCAACACCCCTTTACCGGTAATCGCGCTGAAATCAGGGGTAAACAGAAAGGCCAGCCCTTCCATAAAAGCACCGTTGTTCATCGCATAGGCAAGCAGGATGATCAATATGACAAATAGCGCCGGCATCAGAAACATCACCGCCTTCTCAAGCCCCCCGCGTACCCCTCGCGCCACCACCACCATCGTCGCGATAATAAATAATGTATGCCACATTGTCAGTTTTAGCGGATCAGCAAGCAGCTCATCAAAGACCGTCTGCACTTGCCCGGCGGAAGTCCCACTAAAAGTTCCACTCGCCATCTCTACCACATAATTAATCGCCCACCCGGCAATCACACTGTAATAAGAGAGAATTAGAAAGCCAGCCAATACGCCTAACCAGCCTAATAGCTGCCACAACGGACTGCGTCCCTCTTCGCGGCTCAGTACCTTCATGGTGTTGATTGGGCTCTGTCGACCACGCCGCCCCAGCATAATCTCAGCGATCATCACCGGCAGCCCCACCACGACAATGCAGAGCAGGTAAACCAGCACAAAGGCACCACCGCCATTTTCACCTGCTATATAGGGAAACTTCCAGATATTACCGAGCCCCACTGCCGACCCAGTGGCCGCGAGCACAAATACCCAACGCGAAGACCACTGACCATGTATGCTGCTACGCGGATTATCTGACATTTTCACTCCATTATTTCTTCATCGCGCTATTGTGGGCGAAATCGGCAGATCACTCAACCACATAGATCACTCCCGTGTATAATGCTGACGCATTAAACGATCAAAATTTAGCAGTATTACTCGAGTTTTATGGCCACAAAAAAGAAAAAACCGGGCGGCAATACCATCGCGCTTAATAAACGTGCGCGGCACGATTACTTTATCGAAGAGAAATTCGAAGCAGGCATCGTATTACACGGATGGGAAGTCAAGAGTCTGCGTGCCGGGCACGCGCAGTTAACGGAAAGCTACGTCTTCATTAAAAAGGGGGAAGCGTGGATCTCCGGCTGCCACATCGCGCCACTTCACACCGCCTCCACCCATGTCAATCCTGAAAACACACGGGTGCGTAAACTATTACTGCATCGAAAACAGCTCGATAAACTGATCGGTGCGGTCGAACGTAAAGGCTACACGCTCGTCGCCACAGCCCTCTACTGGAGCCACGGCCTGGTCAAACTTGAAATTGGCCTCGCCAAGGGTAAACAGCAGCACGATAAACGTGCTACCGAGAAAGATCGTGACTGGAAACGGGAAAAGAACCGCCTGCTCAAGGGCCGCGGATAGCCTGGCCCTAACCCTAACCTAACCAGGATCCTACTTGGTCAGAATCAAACGCCCTTTACTGGTCAAGCGCAGACGATACTCTTCCCCAGCGTGATCAATCACAAGCTCTTTTCCCCCGCTAAATAGCTCATCACTAGTGATACGGGATTTTTCTTTGGCAGAGGGACTCGCTAACGGAGTCCCTCCGTCCTGTCGGTCTGGCCTGGATGAGTCTGACATCATCACCATCCCCGCTTATGGCAATACCTTAAAAGCACGGTGCATGCCTTGATGATAGTGACTTTCAAGCCCGCCGCCTGGCTCTTTTTCTACGATATTACATATCAATACATACTGACCCGGAGCCAAAGTAAAGCTCGCCTTATAGAATCCCTGTGGTGCAAAGTCTTCAATCTCACCGATCAGTTCGCCCGCCACCGCTTCATCGACTTTGCCTGCCACTGTTGGCAAATTGCCATGCTTCATGTCGCTCTTGATCACCACAAACTCATGATTCTCTACGCCCCGGTTTGCCACCTGAAAGGTCACCACGCCACTTTTAACCTCATTTTTATCCAGGTTAATCATCCACTCCTTAAGTTCCACCTGAATGGTTTCACCACCTGGCTGAAGCGCTGATTCTTTCTCTTTCGCATAGACCGTTGGCGTAAAACTAAAGGTCATCATCACTAAAGCTGCTGATAACTTGATCTTTTTTGAGTACAACATCACTACTACCTCACTCGCTTGTCATAAAAATTAATCATTCATCTTTAAATCAGGCCCGAGCACAGTCGAACCTAACCTCTAATTACGAATGATAATGATTGCTATTTACAAATGCAAATGATTCTCATATACTTTCAATCAGCCAGCCAAACAGCGCCCTAAACAGTGATCGCGGTCCAGCCAGCCAACCCTGCCTCATTGAGCAGACAAACAATATTGACAGCAGAATTTTGGAGCTAACCGTGAACAAACAACATGTACTAAATATGACCACATCAAAAATGGCCATGAGCAGCAGCCTGCTAACCATGGCACTGCTTGCTTGCCCAACAAGCTATGCGGCAGAAACCGATCTTGAACAGCGCGTAACAGAACTAGAACAGAAACTGGAAGTCGCCGTCGATCAACTGGAAAACAGTAGCGGTCACGGCGGCAGTCTGCTCAATGGCGTTTCAATCGGTGGTTATGGCGAGTTGCACTACAACAACCTCGAGAACAACAAGGTCGGCGGCAGCGATAAAAAAGAGATGGACTTCCATCGCTTTGTACTCTTCTTTGGCAAAGAGTTTTCAGATGATATTCGTTTCTTTTCTGAGTTCGAGATCGAACACGCACTCTCTGGCGACGGCAAACCGGGCGAAGTAGAACTGGAGCAGGCCTATGTCGATTTTGACCTCAACGATAATCACACCGCACGTGGCGGTCTCTTCCTGGTGCCGGTCGGTATCCTCAACGAAACCCATGAGCCACCCACCTTCTATGGTGTCGAACGTAATCCAGTGGAGAAAAACATCATTCCATCCACCTGGTGGGAAGGTGGCGCCGCGCTTCACGGTGAACTGGCACCCGGCTGGAACTACGATGTCGCCGTGACCACAGGGCTAAATAACAGTAGCTACATTATCCGCAGTGGCCGCCAAAAAGGCGCCAAGGCTGACGCAAGTGACCTCGCCTACACTGGCCGCATCAAATGGACCGGCGTCCCCGGCCTTGAGCTTGCCGCTACTGCACAGCTGCAGGACAATATCACCCAGGGCGTCGATCCGGATGCAGAGGCGACACTGATCGAGACACACGCCGTATGGCAGAGTGGCCCCTTTGGCGTGCGTGCACTTTATGCGAAGTGGGACGTCGATGGCAATGGTGCCAAGGCAGTCGGCATGGATGAGCAGAGCGGCTGGTATATCGAGCCATCATTCAAGGTCACACCAAAACTGGGCGTGTTTGCGCGCGTCAATCAGTGGGATAACGCCGCCGGTGATGCGAGCGACAGTGAATACAAACAGCTCGATGTGGGCCTGAATTACTGGCCGCATGAAGATGTCGTGGTTAAGGTTGATATCCAGACACAGGACTCACCCATCGGTAAAAACGAGTACGACGGTACCAACATCGGTATCGGCTACCAGTTCTAACCCAGGACACACTTTTCTCCTTAACGTTTAATTAACGTGCTGGGGTGTCGCCACCTCCTCTCCCTCTCGGCGGCACCCCTTTTTTTAATCAGATGACTCAATGACTCGACAAATCATCAGCCTTATTTTGATGCTGGCAAGCGTGACAACTGTCATGGCACGCGGCACCTATCAGGAGCCATCAGCATTTATCGATAACGCATTTAACGGCTCACCCCCCAAGGTGCAGGCGTTATGGATCACAAAAAAGATACGTCCCGCTGTCGAAGCAATCCTGGGACACAAATTTAAAGGCATGCGCATTCGCTACTGGGCACAGGGCCAGCGTAGCGCATGGATACTGGAAGAGATCGGTAAAGAGAAGCCTATTACCACAGGCATTATCGTTAACCAGGGCAAGATTGAACAGCTGCGTGTACTGGTCTTTCGTGAAGAGCGCGGCTCGGAAGTACGCTACCCCTTTTTCCACCAACAATTTGATGGCGCAACACTCGCAAAAGATAACCGGCTTGACCGCCACATCGACGGCATCTCAGGCGCGACCCTTTCGGTACGTGCACTGACCAAACTTTCACGCCTCGCGCTGTTCCTGCATCAACACGCCCATTTTCAACGCGCTGGAACGGCTGATGTCACACCGTAAGAAACATCACAAACTGCGCTGGCGCTCGGTCTTTTTATGGCACCGTTACATGGGGCTATGCAGCGCGCTATTTGTCGTCATGCTCGCCATGACTGGCATTATGCTCAATCACACCGAAGCATTAAAACTTGATAGTCGGCATATACAGTCCAGCACCCTGCTCGACTGGTACGGTATCAAGCCTGCTACCGCACCCCATAGTTATGCCGTCGACGAACACTGGATCAGCGAACTGGATGGACAGCTCTATTTTGACGGCAGCCCACTGGCCACCGATGCCACGACGCTACGCGGGGCGATCGCACTGGAAGAATTTTTGATTGCCGCACTGCCCAACAAGCTGCTGTTGCTGACGTTTGACGGCGAGATCATCGAACAGATGGGGCAAGTACACGGCATCCCCAATGGCATTCAACAGATCGGAATAATCAACGAAGGGTTGCTGGTGCTCAACACCCACCATGGGCATTACAAAACAGATGCAGAACTACTCGAATGGGATAAATATTCTGCCGAACAGACCATCGAATGGGCACAGCCACAACCGCCTTCCGCTGAACTGCTCAGCACCCTGCTGATCACACATCGCGGTAATGGACTGACCCTGGAGCGGATCATTCTCGATACCCACAGCGGCAGAATCCTTGGCCCATGGAGCGTCTATCTGATGGATGCCGTGGCGATTATTTTCATCTTTCTCGCGGCAGCCGGTATCTGGATCTGGGCCAAACGAAGTCATTGAATACAACACAAGATTAAAATCTATCAAAAATAATTAATAAATTTATATTTAACAGTGGAACTCTATACACTCGTCACAATCAAATTAATACCATTTAGCAAACCCCATACTGATATTTATAGAGGTTTAGATGAAACGCTTGCTCACACTAGCCATTTCGGGCCTGACTGTTCTAACTGCGGCATCCGCTCATGCCGACCTTCAAGCCGGTATCGATGCCTATAACAAACAGGATTACACAACTGCATTTAATGAATTTATGCTCCTGGCGAAGTCTGGTGATGCCGGGGCACAACTGCAACTTGGCCTTATGTACGACAATGGCCGTGGAAAAGATCAGGACCATGATCAAGCCTTTTACTGGTACAAACAGTCTGCAAACAATGGTAATGCCCACGCTCAATTTAATGTCGCAGAGATGATGGCATTAGGGCAAGGTACTGCACAGGATCACAGTCAAGCCTTAAAATGGTATACACGTGCTGCAGAGTCAGGATTCCCCGAAGCTCAGTATAAACTGGGGCTTGCCCTTAGCAGCGACGACCGTGGTAAACAGGATCTGATTGAAGCCTATAAATGGCTGACGCTTAGCGGAATTCAACAGGTTGAAGGTGCTGATGCAGCCATCGAACTGCTTGATAACTTAAAAATACGCATGTCCTCAGCCGAAATATTAGAGGCTAAAAAAAGAGCGGTTCAGTGGAAAAATCTCTTTTCGATAAAACAACATAATCAAATGCTCAAAATCTAGTAATAAGTGCACACACCCTTGCTTATTTATACAAAGCACAGGCCACTCATTCGGTCGTCAGGTTTTCATTAACATCCTGATCTACAAATATCAACGCATCCGTGGGATAACCATACTCCGAGGCCATACTCACTAGTCTATCAACAATATCAGGTGCTAGTGTGCGCTCTCGCGCAAGAATCCATAAATACTTTCTATTTGGCCCGCTAATCAGAGACCAACTGTAATTTTCGTGGTCCAGTGCGATAACATTATAGCCACCATAAAAAGGGCCAAAAAAGGATACTTTTAGCCTTCCTACGTTATTATCCTGAATAAAATAGGCCTTTCCTGTCGCCTCCTGGTAAGCATTTTTTACTATGTGATAACCACGATTTATTACATTTATACCACCATCCTTACGCAGCTCGTAGGTGGCAGTAACGTGAGTCAGGTCACGCTCAAAACTATGATCGAGCCGGGCAATTTCGTACCACTTTCCAAGATACTGCTTAATTTCAAAATTTTTAACGGGTGTAACACCATCAGGTATACCAGTACAAGCATTCAGCATGTAACAGATAAACACCAGGGCACATATTCTATTTTTAGCCATTTAACTCATTCGCCCTATAATGAAATTCGTTGCTAGATTGGCATCGCATGGTTCAGGTAATGCTGACTGGAAAGATACTGATTCGGGTAGTTCTTCAAATGGTGGCTGATCAGCGTTAAGGGCACTTCTCTTGAAACATCCCCAACACGATATTTATTCATGGTCCGTACAAGTTCGGCCTTGTCTGTTGATGTAAGATCTCGTTTCAAAAAACCCATAATATGCATTATTACGTTTATATTTTGATCCACAGTGGGAATATTTTTCAACGCATTCATAAATTCAGCAATGTAACATTCTGACCTTTTTTTGAGTTCTTTTTTTGTACAACCAGCAACGTATTTTCCGAGTTGTCGATAGCAATGCTGATCATGCGCCAGTAATGTAAATTTATGTATACGGTGAAATTCTTCAAAAGAGTGACAAGTTAGCCCCTGGCGCACCCTGGATTGCCAGTCATGGTAAATAAATACTCGCCTAATAAAATTATCTTTTAATTCCAGATCATTTAAACGCCCCTCTTCCTCCACAGGCATATTAGGATTGGCGCGCAGTACCTGCTCAGCAAAAATCCCCCTACCACTTTTAGCAGACATACCCTCAGTCTCGTAGAGCTTGACCCCAAAGACCCCACAGCTCGGAGAATCTTTTTTAAAGATGTAACCACTAAACGTCGCTAGTGTCGGAGCAATATCTACAGCGAAGTTACGCAGCTCATCCGTCACATCCAGAGTATGATCGCGTACTCCCAATGCACGAACAGTGTTCTTTTCTGCCTGCATCAGTCGAATCGGTTGACGAGGCACACCCATGCCGATTGCGACTTCAGGACATATTGAAACCAGGTTAAACTTATCCTTTAGATATTCAGTCACTAAATTATTCTTTTTGTGATTACCATCGAAGCGGACTGGCTGACCCATCAGGCAACTGCTAACCCCAATAGAAGGCAACCTTTTGCTTTCACTCGCAACATAGCTTTCATCCTTAGATTGATTAACCAGGCTCATTGCAGCGTGCGCCTATATTTCTGTTTATTAATATCATCAGATGGAATGATCTCGGGGTGCTCAAAAAACTCATCAACCCCACCTATAAACTGGCCATTGATAAATATCTGTGGCATCAAACCCCAGCTGGTCATTGTGCAAAGTCTTTTGAATCCTACTCTATCTTTAATACTGCCCATTCCCATCTCAACTACCTTAAAAGGTATTCGTAGATAAAGTAGGCATTTGACAATCATTCTTACATCAGTGAGCGCAGATACAAATATCACGATCTCCTCAGATTTCGCAATGTCATCCAACGATCTGCCAATTAATTTTTCATATGCAATTGTGTTGTTAGCTAACATCGTTAATTCCTCCTTGCTATCCTTTCTTAACTAAATCCACCACTCCATACCTTTTTTAATTGTATAGGATTTGTATAAGTTTTTCAACTTAACGTATAACTTTGATGAATTTCTATATATTTGTTTTTATTATATATAATAATTTTTTATTAAATACAGTATAATTACCGGTAGATAATTGATAAAATTTTGAATTCCCTTTATTTTAATATAAAGAGGTTAATATCAGCCTGAACCGTGATATTTCAAAATTGTATAAAGCATCCACAAGAGAGCGCGACAGTATGATTAAAGATAAAGCCGAGATTGAAACGACAGCGCAGGATAAACCTCAAGATCTATTTCCGATTCGCACAGTCGCCAGCCTAACAGGCGTCAACGCAATCACCTTGAGAGCCTGGGAGAAGCGCTACGGTCTAATCAAGCCAACCCGCACACCAAAAGGCCACCGCCTGTACACCCAGGAGAATATAGACTCAATCAATGAAGTGGTAAACTTACTAGCCAAAGGCATACCTATCAGCCAGGTAAGTCACTCATTGAAACAACGCCAGACACCCCCAAAGAAAAATGAAACCGACCCATGGAATGATTTTCTCAAAAAAATGCTGTCGGCAATTCGAAGCTTTAATGAAGATGCCTTAAACAGCACCTATAACGAAGTACTTTCCCTATACCCTGTCGAGATAGCCATACAGAAATTAATTATACCGCTGCTGACAGAACTTGGTCGACGCTGGGAAGCGAAGGAAGGCAGCGTCGCGGAAGAGCACTATTTTGGCGTTTTTTTAAGAAATAAACTGGGAGCTCGCTTTCATCACGGCTCACCCAATACAGACGGACGACATATACTGGCCGCCTGCCTCCCCGGTGAATACCATGAAAATGGCCTGCTACTATTTGCACTCTCAGCTCAATCGAGAGGTTTTCGACTAACCATTTTAGGCGCCAATATGCCTGTTGAAGAAGTGGCTATGGCAGCGGCTCGCTCAAAGTCTGAAGCCATCGTACTTTCAGGCTCCAACCGCATCAATATAAAAGCCTTACTTAACCCCATTGAGCGCCTTGTGAAATCCACTCAATTACCGGTTTTTATTGGCGGAAAAACCTCTTCAATTTACTTTGATGACATTGTTCGAACAGGGGCTATTCCACTTGGCGACGACATCACTCAAGGCATTAAACTCATCACCAGCTCATTAGATTCTGCAAACTAAAAACAAGCGCGACAGAACCATTAACTAATGAGCATGTTCGATTCAAACTCAATTACTCCCATCTATTCCTGACTCAGTAAACTTCGATCTCTTCAGGCTTTGCCACTCTATTAACAAAAAAAGGCGCCCCATACTCAATCAGGACGCCCTTTATACCCCCCCCAAAAAAATTAACACTAATTGTACCAGGCCCCCTCATAGTGTCGCATCGAAGGCGTATGAATATCATTTAACATATAAGAGTGATGCGTGAAGTTCTGAAAATCGATATCACCCTGCAAACCATGCTCTTCACCCCCCCAATGATCATGCAAGTGGTACCCGGACTCAACATCATTATTATCATTGCCAATAAGCTTACTACCGACAGTCACATCTAACGCCATTTTCTTCTTGCTTCTCATCAGTTCCACGGTCAGCATATCCCCCGGATCGAAGAAATTTAGCACACGCCGCACATCATCCATATTACGGATAACTTTAGTACCCATGCTAATAATCACATCCCCCGCCGCCAATCCTGCTGCAGCCGCCGCAGTATCATTTTCTACTTCAGCAATAAGCATGCCAGCATCATCAGGCGCAGAAAAGTAATCACGTAATCCATCGCTTAGATCCTGAAGGTGGATACCAATATAACTCTTTGGAGCCCCCTTATAAGCGACATGAGGGTGGCCACTCTCTTCCACAGCAGTGTACTTCTGCATACTACCCAGTATTACTTCAGCTGATTGACGCTTTTCATCGCGAATAAATTCAACCGACACCTTATCACCGACCGCTTTACTTCCCACCAGCCATTGAAGACGCTCTACTGAGAAAATCGGTAAACTGTCAAAGTCCTGCAGTATGTCTCCTCTCTGCAAACCAGACTCGACAGCCGCACTGCCGTCATAAACATTACTGATAGCGACACCGTAAGCGAGGCTATGCTGATCAAGCTGCTGGAATGATAAATCATCCACCGCAATACCAAGCCAGGGCTTCTCTTCCGCACCAGCATTTAAAGGTAAAAATAAAATTGCCGCATTGATTAATACAGCCATCATAGTATTGAGATAAGTCTTTAATTTCACAACATGCCCCTCAATTCAATTGATAATAGGAATGTTCGCATGCACATACTAATCAGTCACCAGCACAACATTCATAATGCTTACGAACCTGTTACTGCTCGTGATATCTACCATCATAAAACCGGGCCGTATCTCACAAAAATTCATCTTACCAATCCAGTTCGACGCACGATAATCACATAGAGATAGATGATCGTAAAACAGGAAAGTTCCATCTGTTTATTGAGTAAAAAACCAGGTGTGTTATTAAAACTCAAGAATCCGACCATACAAAAAAATTGTTCTTTTACCTCTTTTCCTGGAAACTAACACACAGCCTATTTTGTTTTCTTACGCAATCGAATGCGATGTACTATCCAAATGACAGCACCGCTAACAATGAACAAAAAAGGGAGCAATGAGTACAAGATCATTTCGTAAGCGAGCTCACCGCCAATTGGCCAACCGTTAATTGTCATTATTGGCTACTCCTCATAGGATAGTTCTCAACATACCGCTTTCCCTGACAAACTCTGCCAGGCAGTAGTACAGCAATACATACTCATGACATATCATTGAATAATTCGCCATCAAGATTCCGATAGTCTTTAAGCACTTCGCTGCAATTCATTTTGCGTAATTTATCCAACGCCTTTTCCTCTATCTGACGAATCCTCTCTCGCGACAAACCATACATCATACCCACTTCAAGCAATGAATAAGTATCAGACAGGCCTATTCCGAATCGCATTCTTATAACTTTCGCCTCTTGCACAGTCAGCATACTTAACGCAGTATCTATAGCCTTATGCATTTGAGTGGACGATGTCGAACTAACAGGCATTGTGGCACCCGCATCTTCAACATTATCAACAATAGCATCGGACTGACCCTCGAAAACTGGAGCATCCAATGACACATCCACTCTATTTAAACTAATCAAGAAACTAACTTTCTCCAGTGGAATTTCCATATATTCGCTAATTTCCCTGGCCTGGGGAATTCGACCCAGCTGCTGAGTGAGTCGTGCGATAGCCCGGCTTAAACCACGAAGTGTCTCATTCATATGCACTGGAAGGCGTACCGTGCGTGATTTTTCAGCGATGGCACGTGTAATAGCCTGACGAATCCACCATGTCGCGTATGTCGAAAATTTAAACCCCATACGATAGTCGAAACGCTCTGCGGCTTTAATAAGACCGGTATTACCCTCTTGAATAACATCTAGAAATGATAATGCACTCCTGGTATATTTTTTTGCTATTGGCACAACAAGTCGTAAATTGAATTCAACAAGCTTCGTCTTTGCCCGCTGCACCCGAGACAAACCCCGCTCGACACTTTCGTATATTCGCTTGAAATCGGGAATGTTCAAGCGCATTTCTGACTGTAATCTTCTAATGTCTAATTCCAGCTTTTGCAGATGCTCCCGCTCACCCACACTAAGTCCATCTATCTTATCGATGAAAGGAGGATGTATCCCGAGGTATAACTCAGGCTGTTCCAGAAAGATCATGAGCTCTTCAATATCATCCTGATCCAGCCCTCTCATCTCCTGACAGTCCAATCTAAAGGCATCTTCCAGTGAATGAACTTTTTTATCTATTTCGCTCAACTCCGACACTAGCGCTGATCTCAGCTTAATATCAATATCTTCCAGACGAGGTTTAAGTTTACATATAGACTGCTCAACCAGCGCAGCATTAGAAACACTATCAAGGCGAAGCTTATGCTCATTGAGCAACATCTTCGTTTCCACAATATAATCGTGCTGCTCGATTTCAGATAACACCCGGTTTTTATTGCCAGATGCTATGCCATCACTTTCTATAATGGCGACTGATTCTATCGCTTCATCAGCGCTTGATATCTGTTGCAGACTACTACTGAATTTAGGGTAGATATCACTAAAAGGAATACGCCGCGCTAATGCGTCTTCAAAAAGTTTTTGCAACGCATCAACTGTCAGTGGAACGCGTAGTATTCCATCGATCAAGGCTAGTTTGCCGGCTTCGAGCGCTTTACCAATTTCCACCTCTTCTGCACGGCTGAGAATAGTGTGATTAGCGATATCATTTAAATAGCGACGAATAATATCCTCTGTGATGGCCTGCTCACCGCCCTGCTCACTACCACTCTGTCGCCCCCCTGAATCCAGACACCCCACAACACCCTTTACACTTTCATTAACAGCTGTTCTGCTGCTATCCATAATAGTCTCTTTTTTGCGCTGCACCCCTGCGCTACCAGGCTTCTTTTGATCTGACACACCACTCTCTCGATTCAGTTTTGCACCGCACTGTATATCTTCGTTAAACAGCCTGGAGAGATCTATTCTGGTACGCCTGTGGTGAAATATACTCATAGTCGTTGTTCCTTCCGCATTATCCAGGGAATATATAATTCCGTCTCTTGCCGTATAGATATTGCATAAGAATAAACGTTCCATTCACTGATACAAAAAACACAACAGGACTGATAAAAAAGCCAAAAGGACCATGACACTTCACTTAAAAAGGAAGTTAATTTAACGGTGCTGTAATACAAGCAAGGCTCATCCAGCAGAGCCTGTCGACGCTATGAGAGACTATCGAGGCGGCTTTTAATCACTTCTCGTGCCCTCGATATCCGAGAACGCACCGTGCCAATCGGGCAATCCATCGCAACGGCTATCTCGTCGTAACTCAAACCATCGATTTCACGAAGCATGATCGCAGCTTGCAAGTCACTGCCTAGCGCCTCTACTGCCTCAATCACAGCACGCCCCACTTCATCCCTTATTGAAAGCTGCTCTGGCGTCTGAAAGTCTTTTAAGCGTCCCTCTGCCACATATTGCTCTGCATCCACGGCGTCGATATCGAATGCTGGTGGCCGTCTGCTGCGACTTATGAGGTGATTTTTAGCGGCATTAATCGCAATTCGATAGAGCCACGTATAAAAAGCACTGTCGCCCCGAAACCCTGGAATCGCACGATATACTTTAAGAAAGGTCTCCTGAGCAATATCTAGCACCTCACTTTGATCGTATACATAACGCGATATTAACTTAATCACTTTATGCTGGTATTTCAGCACAAGCATATCAAAAGCCTTTTTTTGCCCCATCTTTACTTGATTGATTAACTCTAAATCAACCGCTTGATTGTCTGGCTTGATGCCGCTATCTTCGCGCGCGCAATTCGCCGCGGCTCGATACTTCATCTCTTTGCGATAAATTCCAAGCATTGTGACATCGGTCGCCGCAGCAGTTAACTGGCAGACCCCATCATCCTTGATCAGGATGGCTTTACCCGACGTATTGATTGGTTCCATTACACTGTTCATCGAATTCTTCCTTCTGTCTATTGACTACTGAAAGCTTGTATCGGCTGAATGTAACTACAATAAAGCAATTGTACAACTATTGTATAATTAATCAATTAATATATTTACATAAAATACAATAAGTTAATTATTATTAATATTTATATTGAAAATTACGTACAACTTTTATCACGGGAAGTGCCTGGTCACAGCAGCCCAGCTAAACTAATAAAAACGGAGGTGTCAGGACCTCCCCGGAGTGCTTGATCAGGCCTCTAGTTCTGAATTTGAATCTGGACCAAACGCAAGCATTGAGTTTCAATACCGCCACACCGGCGGAGAGCGGAATAACGAATCTATTGAGATGGCAATCACGCTATTGAATTCCGCCGCCTCTGCCCCCATATAGTATCTAGCAGGAATGGTTTTCCGCTGTAATTTCAGGGCCGTCATAGCATTGAACTTCACGCTGAGTTAAACTGTCTGATGTTGTAACATCTTTGGGGGTGACCTGGCTTCGACGTGGGTTACGAAACCTGAGGTGCATGCCGAGGTGCAGGGTTCCTCGTAAATCCATCTGCAAAACCATAGTTGCCAACGAAGACAACTACGCTCTAGCAGCTTAATAACCTGCTTAGTGCCCTCAGCCTGATGTGTGCTTATGCGCTCAGATCACTGGGGTCGACTCACATAAGATCGCGCTGAAGTACGTCCGGGACGGATGCGTTAAAACTTAACGGAATCGCTGTCTGTTTTCCCCGCCTGTTGGGTAGCTTGCAGTTAAACTAATTAGCAGGATAAGCATGTAGAGCCGATGGCAGAGGATTTGCGGACGCGGGTTCGACTCCCGCCACCTCCACCATTTAAGAATAAAAAAGCCACCCTTGCGGTGGCTTTTTTATTGCCTGTATCACGATTAGCTTTTTGATTTTATCAGGTGGCATATCCTCTGCTTCAGTACCACTCACTCGATGAGATTAGTTTGTGCTGTTTTAGGCTATATTCTACTTATCATCCCAATGATAACTGACCTCAGTTGTCGCTGGCCCCTTTTTCGCGCAGCCTAACCTGATAGTGTTTCTGCGCGGCGCGGGCAATGACATAAAAGACATACAGCGAGAGAATCGCGGCAAAATAACACCATACTGAGACAAACGCCCAGTCATACAGTGCCCAGGTCACAATACCGGAAACCAGCGCCAGACCACCCAGCCAGTTGTGATAACGATCCGAGGAGAGCAGCAATGGCGTCAGGATAACACCAATATAGAGCAGACTGAGCAGCCGCTGCGACACATAACCATCGGTAACAAAACTCAGTTGATAATGGACGGAATGCTGGACAATCGTCGCCACTAGCCATGCCTCATTGAACAGCAACGGTACATACATGACTGCCCCGAACAGCGCGCCAAACACGGAGATTGACAGGAGCAACAATCTGAGCCGCGGTGTTTCTTCAACCAGATAGGCCGAATAGCCGATCCAGCCCATCCAGAACACATGCGAGAAAAGCAGAAAGGCCAGTGCCAGATTGTGCGCGGCGCTGGCATCACCCTGCGCCAGGGCCAGCCACAAACCACCCTCCAGCACCTGCTGCAGGCCGAATATTAACGGCAGCATCGCAAAGGCCCGATAACGCCTGTCCACCTGGTTCGATGAGCGGAGGCAATATATCCCTGTAGGAACAAGCACAGAAGCGGCGACAAAGCTGGCGGTTGCTGAAAAGCACATCGCTCATTCTGGCAGAAAGCAGCGAATGGAACAATGATGATGCAGCCGAATTGCGATATCCCGCCAGTAATACGCTTATTTACAGAGTCGCTTGATCAGATTTAAAAGAAAAATGGTGACGGACTTATTTACCGATGATATTCAGGATTTCCTTTAAGACCAAAAAGCCACCCTTGCGGTGGATTTTTTATTGCCCGTATCACGACTACCTTTTGAGTTAATGATACTAATCCTATTGATTTTTGCTCTAGCTGCCTGATGTTTTTCTCTAAAGGGCTCTGAGCCTCTTACCTTCCACCCCCCTTACCCTTACCCTTACCTTTACCTTCTCCTTTCGTTAACAATTAGCGCCTCATATCCAGCCTTTTTGCGTAGCCAGTTGGCTGATCTGAGTATAGGAGCGCGCGACATCAGCCAACGTTCAAGTCGGTATTTTCCGGGAAAATTGATCAGCATCAGACCAAGGATAATCGTCAATAGTCCCTGCCCTGGCAATACCAACATAGCGACCCCCATTAATATGACGACACAACCAAGCAGGTTCTTGGCGAGAAGCAGGGCCATGCGAATAATGGGATGACGTTCAACCCATGCAGTGGGCTCACGTCTTGTATGGCTGAAATAATCGACAGGTATCCGGCATACAAGGATAGGCACGATTAGCAATGTTCCCACAAAGGTGATGGCCGATATGAGCACCGACCAAAACACCAGATTTTCATGGGCTAGTATATATTGCAGCAACGAATCAAACATTATGTGTTCGTTTAACCTTTAAAGTCTGTATAAAGATGTCTAAGATAGTTTTTATCTCTGATCCTAAATGCCTCGATTTCGCGTAGGTGCGACCTCGCATAACACTCCTCGGCATGGGTTCTAAGCGCCTACTCCACCGCACTACTCACGTACGCAATTATGACTCTGCCCCTATCGGTTACTTCATCGATTGTATATCTAGCTCACATCTGTGGCTTGTGCTTCTTTTTCATACAAATACTTCTGAAACCCAACAAACACATTTCTAATATCTGCCGGAGGACCAAGCTCGGCAACAGCGTCATTAACACTATGGTATTTCAAATCAATTAAACTCGTTAGCTTATCTAACGCTAATTCACCGACACCTTCACTGATGTATTGAGAAAGAACAAAGTCAATAAACTCCTGCTGCTTATAGTCATAACGAGAAAAAATACCCCCTTTATGGCTAACAACACGATCATTACGTGTAATAGGTGGCGATACGAAAGCGACAAATGCAAGCACGTCATATACATCACTGTCTTTAGCATCAACAATGGCTTTCATTTCCTCAAACTGGACTGATCCAAATCCTTTTTCTTCCAGTTTTTCGAGTAACTTCTGACGTGTATCAGGTTGGCTCCATATCTCACGCAATTCATCTTCATCTTTGAACAATTCGGGCAGTTCCCCAAACAGATATTCTACAAATTGTGCAGCAGACATGGGCTTACCATCTGGGCCCCAGAATGTCGTCACCATAATGTCCTTTATGTTTCTGGCCTTGCCGTCACTTAATTTTACTTTTACTTTCGGACGTTTCTCACATTCACAGGGATACTCACCACACTTGGGACAGGGCTCTGCTCCTGGTTTCTCACAGGTGCAAGGCAAGTTACCGCAAACTTTACACGGCTGCGGTGGGTTTGTAAGACATTCACAGGGAAGCTTGCCACAGCGACTACAGGGTTCTGGCTCAAGTGGCTCCCCGTCCCATTCTGGATCATTGAAGTGTTTGTAGGCTTCGACAAAGTCATAAATGGTGAAGTAGTCTTTACCGTCAAACAGTCGCGTACCCCGACCAACGATCTGTTTGAACTCGATCATCGAGTTTATGGGGCGCATCAATACGATATTGCGAATATTCCTGGCATCGACACCGGTTGAAAGTTTTTGCGATGTGGTCAGGATGGTCGGGATGGTTTTCTCGTTATCCTGGAATACCTTCAGGAATCGTTCACCCTCTGAGCCATCATCGGCGGTTACGCGCACACAGTAATTCGGCTCGGTACTGATCTTAACCTGGTTAATAATATCCCTGATCAATAAGGCATGGCCCTGGGTGGCGCAGAACACCAGCGTCTTTTCCTTCTGGTTAATCTGCTGCATAAAGAGATTGACCCGGTATCGTTCACGCTCTTCGATGACGATGGTGCGGTTAAAATCATTTTCCTCATAGACTTTACCTTCTTCAATCTCACCCTCAATGATTTGATCATCTGATGTGTAAACATAATCATCCAACGTGGTAGCTATCTGCTTCACTTTAAACGGGGTCAGGAAGCCATCGTTAATGCCTTCTTTGAGGGAGTAGATATAAACCGGCTCACCGAAGTAACGGTAAGTATCGGCATTATGTTTTCTTAACGGGGTGGCGGTTAAACCCAGTTGAACCGCTGGCGAGAAATATTCCAGTATTCCACGCCAGTTACTCTCATCATTGGCGCCACCGCGATGACATTCGTCGATGATAATAAAATCAAAGAAGTCTTTCGGGTATTCGCCAAAGTTTGGAACCGGATTACCGTCGGCATCACTTCCGGTCATAAAGGTCTGAAAGATGGTAAAGAAAATACTGCCATTTTTCGGCACCGAGCCTTTCTTGCGAATTTCATCCGGTGAGATTCTGATCAGCGCATCTTCAGGGAAGGCAGAAAAGCTATTGTAGGCCTGATTAGCGAGAATGTTTCGATCCGCCAGAAACAGGATACGTGGGCGCCGTTTAGGTTCTCTCGATAAATTCCAACGACTGTGGAACAGTTTCCAGGCTATCTGGAAGGCGATGGCGGTTTTACCCGTCCCCGTCGCCAGTGTCAGCAGGATTCTTTCTTTACCATCGGCGATGGCTTCCAATGTTTTATTGATGGCATTGTGCTGGTAAAAACGTGGCTGCCAGAAGCCGCCCTTGTCTTCAAACGGCACTGCACCAAAACGATCACGCCAGTCACTTTGCCCAGACCGGGAAGCGCCAAAGGTCATTGCCCATAATTCATCCGGCGTCGGGTAACGATCGACATGGCCTTCCTTGCCCGTCTGCATATCCACCTGATAGATACCGACACCATTGGTGGAATAAGTGAAACGCGTTTGCAAACGTTCTGCATAGCGTTTGGCCTGGGCTACCCCTTCGGTATCTGACAGGCTTTTCTTTTTCGCCTCGATAACACCGAGCTTTTGTCCCTTGTAGAACAGGACATAATCGGCAATATCCTGCTTTCCGCGTTTGCCCGCACCCTGCAAACGACCCAGCGTAATGACCTCGCGCCGCATCCGGCTGCCATCCACCACACTCCAGCCCGCTTCTTTCAGGGCAGGGTCGATCAGTTCGGCGCGCGTCTCTGATTCATTAAGGCCGGCTTCGTTCATGGTGACCTCATCACCCGCCAGTAACCCGATTTATCCGACCCTACCCGTTCAAGGTGCTGTTGGCGCAATTTACGAATACGGCGCTGAATCGTGCTCAATGA
>CALZHD010000020.1 GCA_945787155.1 uncultured Gammaproteobacteria bacterium
GCTGCCATTGACCGTGACACTGACGGTCGCATTCGGATCATCGATCGTGCCGCTCAACGCCGGCGTGGTATCACCACTGGTCAGCGGTGTCACCGTCACTGCAGGGGCGGTGGTATCGATCGTTAGTTCGTTGGTGGTGCCATCATTACCACTGTTGCCATTAGCATCGGTCGCCGTAGCTACAACATCATAACTGCCATCGGCCAGCGCTGGCGTGAGGGTGTTGTCGGCCAGCGTCCAGGTGCCGTCACCATTGTTGGTGGCTGGATAGGTCGCGCCGTTGACGGTGACAGAAACAGTCGCAGCAGGATCGCTGACAGTACCACCCAACGCCGGGGTAGTATCGCTGGTCGTCTGCGATGTCACCGTGATCGTCGGTGCAGTGCTGTCGATCGTCAGTTCATTATTAGTGGTATCGCTACCGCTGTTGCCCGCCGCATCGGTGGCGCTCACCACCACATCGTAGGTGCCCTCCGGTAGCGCACTGATCGTGTTATCAGCCAGCGCCCAGGTGGCGTCACCGTTGTTTGTGGCTGGATAGGTCGTGCCGTTGACCGTGACATTAATCACCGCGGCAGGATCATCAATCGTCCCGCTCAACGCGGGCGTGGTGTCACTGGTGTCTAGCGGCGTGACGGTCACCGTCGGTGCAGTGCTGTCGATCGTCAGTTCATTATTAGTGGCATCGCTGCCGCTGTTACCGGCCGCATCGGTGGCGGTGACCACCACATCGTAGGTGCCCTCCGGCAATGCACTGATCGTATTATTCGGCAACGTCCAGGTGCCATTGCCATTGTTGGTCGCTGGATAGGTCACGCCATTCACCGTGACACTGACGGTCGCATTCGGATCATTGACCGTGCCGCTCAACGCGGGGGTGGTATCACTGCTGGTCAGTGGTGACACCGTCACGGTGGGTGCGGTGCTGTCGATCGTCACTGCATTGGCAACGGTTTCGCTACTGCTGTTTCCGGCCGCATCGGTGGCCGTCACAGTGATGTCATAGCTACCATCGGCCAGTGGCGGCGTGATGGTATTGTCGGCCAACGTCCAGGTGCCGTTGCCATTGTTGGTCGCTGGATAGGTGGTGCCGTTGATAGAAACAGTGATGGTCGCCACAGGGTCATTAACGGTGCCGCTCAACGCCGGCGTGGTATCACTGCTGGTCAGTGGCGCCACCGTTACCGTCGGTGCGGTGCTGTCAATCGTCAGTTCATTGGTGGTGTTGTCGCTGCCGCTATTACCCGCCGCATCGGTGGCGGTCACGGCAACGTTATAGGTCCCGTCATTTAATGCGATGACGGTATTGTCGGCCAACGTCCAGGTGCCGTTGCCATTGTTGGTCGCTGGATAGGTCACGCCATTCACCGTGACACTGACGGTCGCATTCGGATCATTGACCGTGCCACTCAACGCGGGGGTGGGATCACTGCTGGTCAGCGGCGCCACCGTCACCGTCGGTGCGGTGCTGTCAATCGTCAGTTCATTGGTGGTGTTGTCGCTGCCGCTATTACCCGCCGCATCGGTGGCGGTCACGGCAACATCATAGGTGCCATCCGGCAGCGCATTGATGCTGTTATCCGCCAGTGTCCAGGTACCATCACCATTATTAACCGCTGGGTAGGTCTCCCCATTGAGCGTAACGCTGATGGTCGCGGCTGGGTCATTTCCACAGGTTGTTGGGTTAGTAATAAAAACAGAATTTGGATTATTGAAATTTGCACTATCCATATCCAATGAATAGAGTCTATCGCTATTTCCGCCGACCTTACCTATTCTAAAAGTAAATGATGATTTATTTTCAAAATAATTACTAAAAGCCCATTCTGGATCTAATGAAATATCTCCTCCCGGAGCTATTGCAGAAGTGATAGCTTCACCTCTAACGATAGTTGCTAATTGCAAAATATTTAGAGCTGTATTATTGGACGTAAAATATGCGGCCGGCAAGGTGATCTCAACGTACTCTCTTGTGTTGCCATTATCACCATCAATGTCAAGAGGTGTACCGAAGAAAGAAATATCCACTTCATTTCCATAGTTACCTCCACCTGTTACAAAAGTGACGCTAAATAACACACTTTGATCATTGTTGTTTGTGCTATTAATTCTTGGTTGAAATGCTTTCGAAAGGCCCGTGTTACTTACGTCAATGTTTAATAACGAAGCGCCACCGGTAAATTCCATTATCTGAACAAGCGCGTCAATAGGAGCGAAAGGTCCATTGGGGAATACATTGGAAAATCTATACACAGCACCAACTGATAACGAAGACCCTGAAATCAATTGAGGATTGGTAAAATTAGAATTTTCGTGGGAAGCCGTACAACTACTGATGGTCGCCGCTGGATTATTAATCGTTCCGCTCAAGGCTGGAGTGGTATCACTGGTTATCAGCGACGAAACAGTGACCATCGGAGCCGTGGCATCGATGGTCAGTTCGTTATTAGTGGTGTCATAAGCGCTGTTCCCCTTCTTATCTCTCGCTCGTGCAGATACATCGTAGATCCCGTCGCTAAGCGCATCATTAGTCGGAATGGTCAAACGCCAATTATCGCCTGAAGCTGCCAGATTTCCATAACCCAGCGTGTAGGTGACGCCATTAACTGTGACCTGAAAGCTCCCTTCTTCTGCATCACTTGAATCAAAGGTGCCGGTAATCAGTGGCGTGGTGTCATTGGTGACGAGAGTATTGACCGTTGGTGTGACAACATCGTCGTCATCTGCATAGACTGAGAATGGCAACAAAAGCATCGTCAGCAACACGCTAAACGATATCATCTTCAAAAGATGATTTTGCGAGCCCTTATTGCAATCCATAATTTTCCTCTAACATCTTCAATTCCAAAAACCCATATTCACAAACATCTACATGCTCTGTAGAAAACCCAGCAGAGTGTACTATATTTTTGCAGGCTGAACATTCGATAAAACAGATTATTACTTAATGACATCAAGCCTTCGAAATTAATTTTCGCCAATAAATAAGATTTCAACTATATACACTTTCTGTACTTACTAACGAGCACTATTTGCGGTAAATAAAAGATAATTTAAGACTACATAATACAACTACGTCTACCGTAGCACAGTGTCCAGCAAGGAACGGGAAAACTATGATGCTGTGAATGATCACATATCAAAAAAATCTGCTAGCAGCTTAGGGGGAAAAGAATTGCCACGAAAATGTAGTGGTTATCAGGAAGCATTGATTACTCCCCGGTATTGTAATAATACACTGACTGCATTTGATAGCATGTAGCGCCGCTGCCTCAACAAACTTTTGACTGATGACAACTACACGAGAAACCACAAAAACCTTATAAAGTACACGACTTAGTAATGGAAAAATATAATAGACCGCGAAAGCCATTCACCCGTAATGCTCAGGAACGAATGACTGCTACTGATAGGTTTGACCAAGGTGTGATAGAGCACTAATTGCCATCGTCTAGTCTGGCGTGCATACCTCTACAAAAAACTTGCCGGCTTCAGTCGTAAACGGCAGCATCAATGTTACTCCCTCCACACTATGTTTAACCTGATGCCTTTCTCCGACTACAACGGTTGGAAGCGTCAACTTAAAATTGTAACCGGCTTCTTCCAGGTTACTCTTAGCGCCACCCGCTACCATATTGGCGATTTCACCCACCAAATCTTTGACGTCATCATTCACTTCCTTCAGCTCTGTATGCATCATACGGCTACCTATATCGAGAATTGCCTCACTGGAAAAAGTTACAGCCACCGACACATGGATATCTGAGCTCGCAAGATCGATGAAACCACTGATAACACCCAGAGAAAACTGATCTGATTTGACCGATAATTTACCTGGCTTAGGAGTGATTTCTGCCATTGTCTGCAAAATATTCACAATTGCAGCAAGTACGGGATTTATAAACTTTACATCCATCAAATACAGCTCATCCTTTTACCCAACACACTACAGATTAATGAGGCTATTTTTTGTAGAAAACTGGGCGCGACCACGTAGAATCAACGTCAAACTACAGTGGATATCGGCAACAAAATGCAGATCGCCACTATAATAAGCACTCAAGAATGCCATATAAATCAGCTAGGGTTATTAACTCAATCCTTCGAGTAAAATTAGATAAAAAGACTCTTTTACCCTCTTTACCACTAAGATCAACTCATAAAACAGATAAGAAAAAACCATAATTCATCAAAAAAAACAATAACATAAACGCCAATTCCACGGGAACACATCACAACAGCATCTATAGTTGTGTATAATGTCCGCCATTCGTGGCTGTCAGCGACTTTTCGCTCTATGGCAAATGACAGTCACACCGCATGGATGTCGTTTGTTTAGTAATCCACATATACGTTAAGGTTAATTCCATGCGGAAACAGATACTGGTCCTACTGTCATTTCTATTTTTATCGCCTCTGACGGGTGCCCTGGCTGCAGACAGCACCATCACCATCGATGAAGATACCTCATACCGCTTCGAAGAGACCGATTTTGAATTCAACGTTGCCGATGGGCAGACCCTGGTCAGCATCAAGATCACATCACTCGTCACTGAGGGCACACTAAAGCTCAATGGGACCGATATCGCACTCGATGACGTCATCACTGTCGCCAACATCTCCAATCTCGTCTTTACACCCACACCAAACGCTTTTGGCCAGGGATATGATAGTTTCCAGTATTTAGTCAATGATGAGCTGGATAACAGCACCCAGTACAACACCATCACTATTGATGTCACTAATGTTAATGACGCCCCCATCATCGCTGGCGCCCCACCCACCAGTATCGACCAGGGAAATCACTATCACTTTAAGCCTACTGCTAGTGATATTGATACCACCGATACATTAATTTTCAGCATTGCCAACATACCCTTGTGGGCCAGTTTTGACACCACGACTGGCACACTGAGCGGCATCCCTACTGATGCCGACGCGGACGTCGGTCTCTACAAAAATATAGTCATCACAGTGACTGACAGTAATGCAGCAGCAACCGAGGAAAGCCCGCACCAAAGCCTCAGCGATTCATTGGAGCCTTTCAGTATCACTGTTAATGACATCAATGACGCCCCTCTCTTCAGTAACAGACCGGCCACTAGTGTTGATGAAGACGCCTCTTATCGCTTTGTCCCTGCGGTTGTGGATATTGACGACAGCGAAAACAATCCCGCTGAATTAACTTATAGCATTACCAACACACCAGTATGGGCTGTATTCGACTACGATACCGGCACACTCAGCAATAAGCCACTACGCCCCAATAACAAAGATGTCGGCATCTATAATAATATTGTGATCACGGTAACCGATAGCGGGACCCCGGGACCCGCTCCGTTAACCACCCGACTCCCCCCCTTCAGCATTACGGTGAACAACAGCAATGATGCACCAACGGGTGACGTGACCATTGCCGGCAACTTCGAAGAAGATCAGACACTGACCGCAAGCAATAACTTGCAAGACGAAGATGGTCTCGGCCTCATCCGATACCAATGGAAACGAAGTGGGGTCAATGTCGGCATCAATAGCGATCGCTATCTGCTGGGGGATGCCGATGTGGGACATGCCATCCATGCCATCACGGTCAGCGCCAGTTACACCGACAAACGTGGCACGGACGAAACCGTGAGCAGTACGAGTACGGATGACACCCTCATCAAAAATATCAATGATCCGCGCACGGGTACTATCACCATCAGCGGAGATCTATTTGTAGACTCAACCCTGACCGCCATCCCTGACATCAGCGATGATGATGGCCTTGGCGCCCTCTCTTACCAATGGAAACGTTCTGGGCAAAATGTAGGTGGCAATAGCAATACCTATACCCTTACCTCATTAGACTTCGATCACACGATGAGTGTCTCGATCAGTTACCTCGACGGCCATGGAACCACGGAAGGTATGAGCAGTGCAGAAACAGCGGTGGTGATTAACAATCCCACGCCCGATAACGATCGGGACGGCGAGCCAGACGCAACAGACACCGATGACGATGATGACGGCATGCCTGACGACTTTGAAACCGCCCACGGCCTCAATCCCAAAGACGGTGCAGATGCCCTCGATGACCTCGATGGTGATGGCGAAAGCAATTTAACTGAATTCATTAACAAAACGGACCCAACAAAGGATGATTACCCCCCTGAAGACATTGTGATTCCGGCTGATATCCAGGTGAACGCCAGCGGATTGCTGACTGCTATTGACCTTGGCCACGCCACTGCAGTCGATTCGAAAGACGGCGACATCACTCCTCGTGCAGATACCACCGGCCCCTTCTTCCCCGGCAGTCACACCATTACATGGACTGCTACGGATGCTGCTGGGAATAGCGCCACTGCTACCACCACTCAAACCGTTAATGTTGTGCCGCTGGTCAACTTCACCGTGGATCAGATCAGTGGCAATAACAGTGTGGTGACTGTCACTGCGCAGCTGAATGGTGTCGCGCCCACTTATCCTGTAACGATTCCGTTTACCGTGAGCGGTACAGCTACCAGTCATGACCTTAGTGACCGCGAACTCACCATTAACGCAGCCAGTAGTGAACCCGGCAGTGAATCCGATGGCGTCACAGGCACTGTCACCATCAACATCGCCGAAGCGACTGAGGGCGAAACGATAACGCTCACCATGGGCAGACCCGCTGGCGCAGTACCAGGGAATAAAACCCGCCACACCATTACTATCACCGAACAGAACGTTGCCCCGCAAGTCTCACTGGATATTTCACAAGATGGAGAGCCAGCTACTTTAACGATCATAGCCAATAAAGGCCCGGTAGTCGTCACAGCAACCGTCAGTGACCCCAACCCATCTGACACTCATGCCTTCGTCTGGAATGCGAGTGCCCTCATCGACAAAAATGATGACCTCGAAGCCAATACCTTTACCTTCGATACCGACAACCTGGTGACTGGAAGATACACCTTATCCGTGGAAGTAACCGACTCTGGAGAAGCCGATGTAACCCGAAAAATTGTATTCCGAGTGATTGCCACCGCCCCCACCAGAGACAGTGATGGAGATGGCATAGACGATACGACCGAAGACTATCGTGATAGCGACGGCGATGGCATTGCCAACTATCTGGATGCCATCACACTCAAACATGTGGTGGCGCAACAGCAGACCAATCAATCACTCTATCTGGTTGAAACCGACCCGGGCCTGGCGCTGCGCCTGGGTGCAATCGCCTTTGCCGCTGCAACCAATGGCCTGCAGGTAACCGCCGCCACCATTGAGAAGTTCGCTGGTATTCGCACCCCACTGGATGACCACGTCAGTGTAGGGGGGCTGTTTGATTTCGAGATCCATGGCCTGGCCAAAGCAGGTCACACGGCTCAGATTGTGATCCCGCTGCGATCCGCGATACCACCCAATCCACGCTATCGCAAGATGATGCCCACTGGCTGGCAGGACTTTATCGTCGATGGCAAGAATGCGCTCGCCTCAGCCGCTGGCAGTGATGGTAACTGCCCCCCGCCCGGTGATAATGCTTACAGCATAGGTCTGACCACTGGCCATAAGTGCCTGCAGCTATTGCTTGAAGATGGCGGCCCCAACGACGCCGATGGTGTTGCCGATGGGGTGATCACCGATCCAGGGAGCGTCGCGGTTAAGCCCGTCGCTGTAGAAGAAACGCCGCCTGAAGCAGAACCGCCGCTGGTAGATATTGGCGGCGGCGCACTGCACACCACGCTCTTGCTGTTATTAATGGGTGCTGGCTGGCGTCTGTATGGGCGCACAAAGGGAGCGACTGATTTCTAAATGGCAGCCACCTCAAGAGGCTATATGCTCAATCATCAACTGTACCGTTCGTCGCCCCTGATATTCATTAACATCGAGGCGATAAGCGGCCTGTAGTTGTTCACCTGCCATCTCGCTATGGTTGAATGCGATCGCATCGATCGTGACGCTGGACCCGATGGGTTGCAACACCAACTTGAGATGTTTCTCACCGACGATACGCTGTTGCACGACATCAAATAGACCATCAAAAATCGGTTCGGGGAAGGCCTGTCCCCACGGCCCTGCGGCACGCAATGCCTCTGCAAGCGCCAACGTGAGTTCTTCACTACTCAATTCACCATCGCTGTGAATCACATCTTGCAGGATTTCACTATCAACACAACGACGCAGCTCTTCATTAAAGGCGACCTCAAAGGCGGCGAAGTCTGCGGCTTTAAGCGTCATCCCCGCCGCCATCGCGTGGCCACCAAATTTGGTCAATAAACCTGGGTTTCTTGCCGCCACTGCATCGAGCACATCCCGCATGTGGACGCCTTTGATGGAGCGTGCTGATCCCTTAATTTCGGCACCTATCATCTCAGCATCATCAGCATTAGCCAAAGCAAAGGCGATCACCGGTCGATGATAGCGATCTTTAATGCGTGATGCTACGATCCCGATCACCCCCTGATGCCAACCCTCATCAAACAGACAAAGCCCAATCGGGGTCGTTTCATCATCGATATCCAGTTTGATCTTTGCAAGACAATCCAGCGCCTGGGCCTGCATCTCCCCTTCGATCTCTCGCCGTTCACGATTCAGTTCATCAAGACGCTGGGCCAGCAGCATTGCCGCATCGGGATCATCCGCCAACAGACATTCAATCCCGAGCGACATATCTTCCAGCCGCCCCGCGGCGTTCAACCTTGGCCCCACTGCAAAGCCGAGATCAGCTGCAACGATATTCGCTGAATTACGTCGCCCGACTGTCAGCAATGCATTAATCCCGGCACAACAGGCGCCACTGCGGATGCGCGCCAGCCCTTGCGAGACAAGCACCCGATTGTTGTGATCAAGTGGTACCACATCCGCCACTGTGCCGAGTGCGACAATATCCAGCAATGTAGCAAGATTAGGTTCAGCAAGGCTCTGCTGCTCAAACCAGCCAGTAGCACGTAGATGCGTGCGCAGCGCCAGCATCACATAAAAGATCACGCCAACACCGGCGAGGTTTTTACTCGGGAAGGTATCACCCGGTTGATTTGGATTGACGATTGCATCGGCATTGGGCAGCTCTGCACCCGGTAGATGATGATCGGTCACCAGCACTCTGATACCCGCTGCGACGGCTTGCGCCACCCCCTCAATGCTGGAGATACCGTTATCGACGGTCACAATCAGACCGGGCTGTTGCTGTTTCGCAAGCTCAACGATCTCAGGCGTCAGGCCGTAACCGTATTCAAAACGATTTGGCACCAGATAACTCACCTGTTGCGCCCCCATCAAACGCAGCGCACGCATTGCCACCACACAGCTGGTCGCGCCGTCGGCATCAAAGTCGGCCACAATCAAAATATGCTGCTGCTCCGCTAGCGCCTGGGCCAACAACTGCACAGCGTCGTCAATCCCTTTAAGGGAAGACATCGGCTCGAGCACAGATAATGAATAATCGAGCGATTTATCGTCGCTCACACCACGCGTGGCGTAGACCCTTTGCAACAACGGGTGCAACTGTGTGGCGAACTTGTTTTCAGAGGTAGGCAGTGAACGACGAACGATTTTTTTGGTGGCGGACATAACTCAGGCAAGGTTGCAGGCTCAAGCCGTGATTATCGCCTTTCAGGGAGTCAAATTACAATCTCATACTCTGTAAAAAAACACCACTTCAGAGGTTCTCTAAAGCACATTAAACAAAGAGAGTCCTTGTATTCGAATATATGACTGCTGGGCCGCTTCCAGCGCTGTCTGTTGCTGAGTCAAACGTGTAATGGCTTCCGCATAATCCAGATCCTCAACCTCTGAGATGGTGCTTTTCAGCTCCAGCATAAAGTCTTCATTGAGGCTCTCCTGAGAATCAAGCGCATTCAGACGTGAACCCACCTGGGCTCTGAACTGATTAAGGTTAACCATACCACTATCAACTGCCACAAAAAATCGATTAACTGCATTATTCAATCTAGCCATATCCGCAGGTGTGTTCGCGCCAATATTCTCCATCGCATCTGCCAGGTCGCGAACCGTATGAAAAACATCCTGATTGACGCTTGGACTAATGGAAATCGCATCACCAACATTGGGTGTGCCCCGTACATTGGTCTGAATACCATTAAACGCAATCAATTCACCATCCGCATAGTTCCCGGACGTTTCGACATTACCGGCACTATCCTCGACCAGATAGAAATCAGCCTCACTATTCAGCGTAATGGCCCGACTCGGCGTGGTGGTGCCCGTCAGATTCGAACCGAAATATCCAGTCAAGCCATCAAGATCACCATCTGATGCCCCTGACATCGTCTCCGTAATAGTCATGGGTGTCGACGTCGGTGATGTATTCGCGAGATAAAGTGCACCACCATCCACATAAGCTCTGACCCCAGTGGTACCAGTATCATTATTGATTTCGGCCGCTAGCCCGACCAGGGTATTAACCGGGGCAAGATCAGCCTCATTAGTGGCATAAACGGTTGTGCCGTTGATCTGCAAAGTGTAACCAAGATTATCAGCCGTCGTTAAATCATCACCATAGGTCAAGGTACCGGTAGCAGCTGTTGCGGCGAAAAAGGAGAGATTATAGGTATCACCATCAATCAGTGCAGGGTTGGTTACACTGCCGACATCAATGACACCCGAGCCTGTATTTGACTGGTTATCGAGAGTTGTAAAAGTACCATTACCATTACGAACAGCACGAAATAGATCAGTTCCTGAATCAGTTTCAGCGATCTGGCGGTTCAATCCTATTTGTAAAAAACGCTGCCCATCATCACCGCTATAGTTATAGTCACCACTCACAGAAACAGAAAAAGGCTGCGTTTTTCCCTGAAAACCGGAGAAAAGATACTCACCATTGGCATCCTGACTATTGGACAAACTAAGCAATTCACCCAGTTGCTGGCGAATCTCGGTTGCCAGCGTGATGCGATCATCTTTAGTCAAAATTGCATTATTACCCTGCACTGCGAGTTCTCGAATACGATTCAATGAATCGCCCAGCCCACCCAGTATAGTATCTTCGAGCGAGAGACGCGCGCGTGCATAATCAATATTCTCCTGATATTGCTCAGTCGATTTCAGAGATTGTTGCAACCCCATTACGTTGGTGATACCTGCCGGATCATCTGACGGATTAATGATGCGTTTACCCGTGGCAATTTGCTGCTGTGTCATCAACAGTTTGGCTTGCTGCTCCAGCATCCTGCCCAGTCCATTCTGTTGCATCTGGCTAGTCGAAATACGCATGATTATCTTCCCAGTGTCGTCAACAGTGTCTGAAACATCTCATCAGCCGTTGAGATAACTTTCGCGGCGGCTTGATAGGCCTGCTGATATTGCAACATGTTAGCGGCCTCTTCATCCAGATTGACACCTGATTTTGCAGCGCGCGCGTCTAAATTATATTGAAACAAGCTCTCCTGAGCTTTACCGTTAATCTCAGCCTGATGAGTCTGGGATGACACATCGGCAATAAGCTCACCATAGAGATCTTTATAAGTTGCCGTTCCGCCCACCATGATTGATTGAGTATTAAGCCCAGCAAGTAACAAAGCATTACGATTATCACTAACACCATTGGAGTTATGCGAGAGTGTAAATTGATCACCGCTGTTGGCGGCGCCAGTGATCGTTGTCTGGATGCCATTAAAAGTAATCGCAGTGCCAGCAACATTATACGCTCCGCTGGTGATAGCGGTACCAGCGCCATTAAATACCAGATAACTATCTGAACTATTACTATAGGTAATCGTATTTGAAGATGCAGCACCCGTCAGTGCAGAACCGAAGTAGCCACTCACTGTATCAGCAGCATCCATCGGGGTACCACCAGTATCCACCATCTGTTCGGTTAAATTTATAGGTAAAGCCGTTGCGGGATCATTCGCTAAAAAGAGCGTGCCGCCCTCTACATAGGCACGCACACCCGTCGTCGCCACACTGCCATTGATCGCAGCCGCTAACGCATCAGCATCGGCAAGCAGTGCAGCGCCTTCATTTTGCGTATAAACTTGTGCGCCATTAATGCTAAGTTGATATTGAAGGCTATTGGCAGTTGCTACATCATCATTAAAAGCAACAAAATTGCCAATGGCGCCTACCGTTGAATCCGCCATTACCATTGAATAGTTATCAGGGGTATATGCAGCACGATCTACCACTACTCCGCCATCAATCGAGGCATCTGCGGTATTCGCCAACGAAGCACCTGTGCGGACTGGACCTGCTAATGCGATATCATGTGGCGATGTAATAGCCAGTTGAAAATTGGTGGCTGCATTGCGCGAGGGCTGAATCATAAACACATCACCATCTGCGATGGTACCGGAATTCAGGAAAAAGTTAATACCGTCTACGGTCTCTGAAAAACCCGCGCCGGTACCAGTACCAAAAGTAGTCAGCGTAGTGGTAGTGTTATCATCTAAACGCGTCAGCAAATAGTTTCCACCACTTCTTTCAAGCCGATAATTGCTTCCTGTCAGCTGTGATGCATCAGTAACACTGAGTGATATTTGCGTAACTGAACTAACATTCGATGTACTACCTAAAATCTCAGGGGTAGTACTATTGAGCGGTACAAAGAAATCACCACCTAATTCACCATTCAAATCCAGACCGAGTCGGTGTTGTTGATTAAACATATCCGCCACACCCATCGCAACATGACCCAAAGCATCTTTTGCAGGGTTCAGTAACTGATCTCGGAAACTCATAAAAGCTCCCAACGCTCCTCCCGATATCTGCTGTGAAATATCAGTCGATGAACCACTCCCTCTTCCTGACAGTCCAACATCAAGTTGCTCTGGGTCGAATACATTCCGCTGTGCGTTAAGATCACGTGAATCAAAACCAACCACCACTGCCTGGCCACTTCCGATAAAAACACTTACCTGGCCATCGTCCTGCTCAACCGTTGTAATACTCACATGCTCGGAAAGTTCCAGTAACAACTGATCACGATCATCTAATAAATCATTTGGGGAGCTACCATTACTTGTTGAAATTGCTGTTGAGATTTGGCGATTCACACCTGCCAATGATCCAGTCAGGCCATTAATAGCATTGACCTCACTCTGAATAGATTTATTGATACTACCACCGATATCATTCAACCCCTGTGCCAGATATTGAAAACGCGCCACCAACGTCTCGCTTTCACTCATCAATACCTGCCTGGCAGGAAGTGACGTAGGGTCATTACCAGCCGCCTGCACTGCATCGAAAAAACCTTGTAAGCCTGGCATCAAACCGGCCTCAGAATCGGCTAATAAATTACTGGCTCGACTCGAGAGCGAATGAAACTCATTAAACTGGTTAGTTAATGAACTACCACTGATCAACTGATTTGAGATAAAACTGTCATAGATACGCTCTATCGATGCAATCTGAACACCTGTCCCCACAAAACCATAGCCGGTGCTATCTGGCGTACGGGTGGTCAACTCCACACGTTGACGACTATAACCTTCGGTATTAACATTGTTGATATTCTGCGAGGTCGTGGCAAGTGCACGCTGTGCTACGAGTAATCCTGATACGCCAGATGAGAAGATATTAGACATATCACCTTCTCCAGTCGAATATAGAAATATTCGCCTTTGTGATGCGTTGTTTTGCAGTATTAAAATTTGAAAAACAGAGACGAAACATAAGACACCTATCCTACTATATTAGCGGCTGATAGCCTGAATCCTGAACCGGAACGGGTACCTTCCTGACCACATCATGCTCCATTATCCTGTTGATTTTAGAAGCATACTCAGGGTCTGTTGCATACCCTGCCTGCTGTAATCCTGCCAGGTACTGCTGCGGAATTGCCGCGACAGACAGTGCATTTTCATAACGCGGATTAGATTGAATAAAATTGGCATAATCATCAAAACTTTCGGCATAAGAGTCATAGGCACGGAACATATGAACCTCTTTACTGGCGACACCGTTTTTATATTCAATCGTCGGTACCGCAACACGCTCACCCTGCCAGCGTGCATCCGCCTTAATGCCAAAAAGATTGTGACTGCTCTTTCCATTTGGGTCCTGAATAATCGCCTTACCCCAACCCGTTTCCAGTGCAGCCTGCGATATCAACACATCGGGAGAAACGCCAAGCAGTGCTGCAGCACGCTGAGCTTCTGGTCTCATCTGATCGACAAACTCACGTGGCGATTCGATGCGGTCGGCACGGTATTCAATATTACCAACCATCTGCGGCGAAACAGTCGCATGCTTTGCAGGTAGACGAGCTGGCAGTGGATTGAGCCCCTTTGCGCCATCAACTTGAGATAAAGTATCAGCGCCACCCAACTGTCGTATCAGCATCTCCTTGAGTCCAATGCCACGCCCCTCTGACATGGTAAGCGCAATCTGTTTATCAAACATTTCACGATACATCTTACTCTGATCATTATCGAACAGAGCACCCTCTGCCGGACTTGCATCTCGCATACTCTTCAACATCATTTGTGTAAAAATCGATTCAAACTGGCGCGCCACCTGCTCAATAGATTCATCTGACGTTTCATTACGTACGTCTGCACGTAGCTGTGACAATCCATGAAAGTCGGTATAAACAGATGATGCAGATGAAGTCATGGTCTCTATGCCCTGTACATCGTTAGATCACAACCAGTTCGGCACGCAATGCGCCGGCTTCTTTCAGCGCCTCAAGTATCGCAATTAAATCGCCAGGGGCTGCGCCAACCTGATTGACCGCCTGTACGATTTCGTTCAATGAAACGCCCGGATTAAACATAAACATACGATTATTCTCCTGACTAATCTCGACTTCAGACGCAGGTACCACTACCGTCGAGCCACCCGAGAGTGGCCCCGTTGGTTGACTAACCGTTTCTTGCTCGACAATCGTAACCGTTAAACTACCATGGGCAACTGCCGCAGACGTGACCCGCACATGACGACCAATGACAACCGTACCGGTTCTTGAATTGACGATAATCCTTGCCGACGCCTCACCCGGTTCAAGCGTAATATTTTCGATGAGCGATACGAACATCACCCGCTGTGCTTGAGAGCTGGGGGCGTACACCTTGACTGAGGAAGCATCCACCGGGTATGAAGTACCCATACCGATAGCGCTATTAATCGCCTCAGAAACCCGCCTTGCTGTAGTAAAGTCAGGTCCGTGAAGATTCAGCACAAAATTATCCTCACCACCAAATGGGGTCGGCGCCGCACGTTCGACAGTGGCACCACCGGGAATTCGCCCCACGCTTGGAATGTTAACGGTAATCTTCGAACCATCACTGCCGGCAGCACCAAAGCCACCCACGACAAGATTTCCCTGTGCAATCGCATAGATATTGCCATCAGCACCTTTAAGCGGTGCCATCAACAGACTACCGCCACGCAGGCTTTTGGCATTACCCAGTGATGACACAGTGACATCGAGCGCCTGACCCGGTTTTGCAAATGCGGGCAATGATGTATGCAACGAGACTGCGGCAACATTCTTTAGCTGAGGGCTGGTGCCTGGCGGTAAAGTAATACCAAATTGCGCCAGCATACTCAGCATGCTCTGTACCGTAAATGGAGTTTGACTGGTCTGATCACCCGTGCCATCAAGGCCCACTACAAGCCCATACCCTACCAGTTGATTGGCACGCACCCCAGCAACATTCGCAAGATCCTTGATGCGTTCCGCCTGTGCAACATTCGTAATTAGTATTCCAGCCAACATCGCCGATATCATTAGCCATTTTGTTTTCATCATTGCGGATCCTTTTTGATAGCTATTTATACGTTGATACGGCGTTAGAAAGGCCACCATTTACTGTTAAAGAATTTACCCAGCCACCCCATATCATTGGAATTCGCAATCACACCATTACCACCATAAGAGATCACTGCATTTGCCACCTGAGTTGACAACACACTGTTATTTGAACGTATATCCACCGGCCGAATGATGCCTTTGATTCGCACATACTCCTCACCCTGATTAATGCTGATATTCTTTTCACCTTCGACGCGAAGATACCCATTGGGTAGCACACCAGTCACCATCGCCGTGACACTGCCGCTGAGTTGATTACTTTGTGCGCTATCCCCCTCACCAGAAAAACTCTTGCTCGATTCCAGTGAAGAAGCAAGGCTCATATCACGACTACTCAGCACCGATGAGCTAAATGCTGTGGGCAATCCCAGCAATGTAGGATTCGTTACATCAATCGCATTATCTTTCGAAGTACTGGTACTGGCTGACTTGCTGGCATTCGTCTGTTCCGAGAGCACGATGGTAATCATGTCCCCTATATTGCGAGCCTTGATATCCTCATACAATGCTATCCCCTTTGAGGGCTGAAAGATCGCACCATTGTCGATCCGCTCTGGCGTGGCCATTGCGAAAATCTCTTCAGCAGTGGCAATCTTATGTGTCGGACCAGAGGCACAACCACTCAATAGCAGTACACCCCCAATAGCCGCAATCCACTTTAATTTTGAGACCCGCATGCGATTCACCTTCTCTTTTACTACAACTATTACGTTAAAGATTATTGTTAATAAATTGCAACATGCGATCAGAGGCCGATATCGCCTTTGAGTTCATTTCATAGGCGCGTTGTGCCTCTATCATGCCCACAAGCTCCTCAACCACGTTGACATTCGAAGTCTCCAATGTCCCTTGTGAGAGCGTGCCGATGCCAGTCACTCCTGGCGTGCCGGTTTGTGGTGAACCACTGGAGGCAGACTCCAGCAACAGGTTTTGCCCCATAGGTTGCAGTCCGGTTGGATTGATAAAATCGGCCAGCTGGATGTTACCCACGTTAGTGGGCGTTGCATTGCCTTGTTGCGTCACGCTGACACTACCGTCGGCACCAATACTAATGCTCAGTGAGTTTTCAGGAATGGTAATGGCCGGCTGTAAAACATTGCCGCCTGCGGTCACAATTTGCCCCTGCGAATCCATGTGAAACGACCCATCTCGAGTATAGGCCTGTGTACCATCGGGTAACTGAATCTGAAAAAAACCACGTCCCTGGATCCCAATATCGAGCGGACTCTTGGTTTCGACACTGTTCCCCTGGGTAAAAAGCTTTTCTGTCGCTACGGTGCGTACACCTGTGCCCAACATCAGCCCCGTGGGTAACTGTGTGTCCTGTGATGACTGAGAGCCTACTTGGCGTACATTCTGATAGAGCAGATCTTCAAAAACTGCCCGACCACGCTTAAAGCCGGTCGTGTTCACATTCGCAAGGTTATTCGAGATCACAGACATCCGCGTCTGCTGAGCATCGAGTCCTGTTTTCGCTATCCAAAGTGCCTGACTTGTCATAACATCATCCTCTTACTAAATTCTTCGCTGTGCTAAATCCATCGTAGTGCTAATTAGTTCCGCGCACTAAGACATACGCAATAACTGTGCCGATGCCTTATCGTTATCTTCTGCTGACTTCATCATCTTCACGCCCATCTCAAACTGCCTGGCCAGCGCTATCATATTGACCATCGAATCGACGGCATTCACATTACTGCCTTCCAGCATGCCCGATGAGAGCGTGACCGATGCATCGGCGTTGCTAGTCGTGCCATCATTAAGACGCATCACACCATCATTGCCTTTCTGCATAGTGGCGGGTTCGGGATTCACCATTTTTACTCGATCAATCACCACCAGTGTCGATGCTGCCTGCCCCACTGGACGCGCTGAGACAGTCCCATCGGGTGCAATTTCTATCTTTTCTGATGGCGGAATAATAATTGGAAGGCCACTATTACCTAATACGGGTTGGCCACGATCCGTCTCCAGTTGACCAAATGAAGAAATACGAAAATTACCGGCACGGGTAAACCCTTCATCACCATCAGCCGCCTGAATGGCAAACCAGCCCTCACCGTTGACCGCAACGTCCAGTTCTCGTCCAGTAGATACAATCGCACCATGTGTAAGATCGACACCGTTTCCGCGTGCCACGCTATACACTCGACTATTATGTCCAACCCCTTCTATCGGAACACTCTGAAAGGCAGCAAGGTCAGCCCGAAAACTAGTGGTATTAACATTAGCCAGATTATTCGCATTAACCGCCTGTGCCTTCATCGAGTGACTAGCACCAGACATAGCAAGATAGAGCATACGATCCATTATAGGGTCTCCTTCTAAGCGCTCAATATCCTATTAACGGATATTGATAATAGCCTGCGTGATGGTATCTGCTGTCGAAATCACCTGAGCATTTGCCTGGAAGTTACGTTGCGCGGTAATCATACCCACAAGCTGTTCTGTCAGATCAACATTAGAGCCTTCTAGCGCTCCCGACTGTACTAGCCCCAGGCCAGATGCTCCTGGTTGTGAAACGACGGCCTGCCCCGATTCAAACGACTCAGCCCAAGTGGTGTCACCTAACTGACGTAACCCCTGTGGATTGGTAAAATTGGCCAGTTGTACCTGTCCTAGTGTGCGCGTCTGACCGTTGGTAAAACGAGATAGCACGATACCGGTATCACTGATGTCGATCCCACTCAGTTGCCCAGTCGCATAACCATCCTGAGTGAGTGAGGCAACACTGAACGGACTACCAAACTGGGTGGCGCCTGACATATCAACACTCAAATTCATCGGCGATGCACCACCACCCGGATTAAAGGCAGGAATGGTGAGTGTTGATGGCGATACCGGCAACGAAATCTGTCCGCCAGTAGAAAACTGTACTTGTTGCCCAGGTGTCCCAGCAAGGGCATCAACACGCTGACCATCGGAATAGGTAAACACCTCCCATTCGTTTGACTGATTAGCCTTGCGGAAATACATCGTCATCAAATGCGATGTCCCCTGCGAGTCAAAAATTGTCAGGGAGGTGGAATGGCTATAGCTTCCGGCGTCCGTAGGGCTAAAAGCGACCTGTGCGCTACCGTTATTGACCGTGGCAGCCGTCGCAGCTGTGGTATCACCATCTGCAGCAGCCGGCACCAGTGTCACGGCCGCAATACTTGTAGTGATCACTACCGGGTCCTGCGCACCGCTTGCAGCCCCTGATTGAGGCACCCAGTTAAAGGTCAACGAACTGGGAGTCGGCAATGCGCCACTGGTATCGATGGAAGCCGTGGCCGGAAAACGTACCCCGGTACTGTTATCTAACAACGTTGCTGTCCAGGTGTTCGCACCGGTTTTATTATATTCGATCGCTGCCGAGGTGTTCACGCCATAGTTGTCCCGAATATTGAATGCAGGCCCCAAAATTGCCGGATCAGCCACCAGCCGATCTTCATCCAGTATCGTACCCGCAGGCACTGTAAGACTCGTGGTGGAGGTGGCGCCAGGAATTGGCAGTGATGAATCCAGGTTCAACCCAACATTTGCGACAGTGGTTGCTTGAGGATTAATATTTGAAAAGTCCAACTGAAGTGGACCCGTCGTATTTGTCAGGTTGCCATTAGTATCCGCAATATCTCCCTGCAACACCTGCCCCTGACTGTTGCTGACAAAACCGTTACGATCCACACCAAAGGCACCTGCACGAGAATAGACTCGTACACCGTTATCATCCAGTACAAACATCCCCTGTCCGCTGACTGCCAGATCTAGGTTGTTATCGGTAAAACCGATATTTCCCTGTGAAAATTGCTGCGTCACCGAGGCAATCTTGACACCACTACCGATCGCGTTAGATGAGGCACCCAGATTGGATGATGCAAAAATATCGGCAAACTCGACACGTGATTTTTTGAATCCAGTGGTACTCGCATTGGCAACATTGTTACCAATGACACGTAGCTCTGCCGATGCTGAGTTTAATCCACTTAATGCTGTACGAAATGGCATATTACTTCTCCTCTACTAAATACTGTTTTTACATAACCTGCTTGACACCGGACAACGGCACCGAACGGTCACTCGCGAGATCAAGTGTCACACCATCGTTACCAAGCGTGACACTTTCTACCTTTTCAGCAAGCAAGGTACCAAGCTCGATACTTTCACCGCCTGTCTGTGCAATGGCCTCAACGGTATAATTACCGGCACCCAACTGTTCACCAGCATCGTTGCGACCATCCCAAGAAAAATCCACTACACCAGAACTTTGGCTACCCAATTGTTTCGATCTCACCAACTGCCCGGATGTGTCATAAATATTAATCGTTAATGCAGAGGTTGAATTTTCAACTCCTACCTTTCCACTCACCGCGGTCTCACCATCAAAGACCGCCTCACCGGAAGGAATCATCACAGTACGTCCCACCATAGTCGAGGCTTGTAGCGCCTGATTAGACTGTAATGCAGATGCCACCTGTGCAAATGATCCCTGCAACTCCTGAATTCCCGCCACACTGCTGAACTGTGCAATTTGGGAGAAAAATTCACCGTCTTCCATCGGTTTCATCGGGTCCTGATTATTCATCTGCGCAGTCATCAACTTGAGAAATTCCTCCTGCCCCAACTCACCATTACCCTTTGCCTGTGGGCGCTGTGCGATGTTGAGGTTTTCCAATACGCTTTGTTCTATTGCGGCCATATTAAATCTCCGAAATCACGCGATATGTATTATTGACCCAGTCTCAGGGTATTGATCAACATCTGCTTTGAGGTGTTCATCACTTCGACATTGTTTTGATAAGATCGTGAGGCGGAGATCATATTAGCCATCTCTTCCATCACATTGACGTTTGAACGATAAATATAACCCTCCTTATCCGCTAACGGGTTACCTGGTGAATACTGCTTCATCACAGGTGCTTCGCTCTTGACGACATCGGTCACTTCAACCCCATTGATTTCACCAGTGAAGTTATTCATCATCGTCTCGAATACCGGCTGTCTCGCTCGATAGGCCCCTTCTTCACTGCCACTAACACTCTCAGCGTTAGCAAGATTACTGGCCGTCGTATTAAGTCTGACCGACTGAGCATTCATCGCAGAACCTGAAATATTGAAGATATTGATTAATGACACGGTTATTCTCCTCTGATTGCAGTTAACAATCCCTTGATACTACCGTTAAGAAAATTAAATGATGCCTGGTATTCCACCGCATTTTTCGAAAACTGTGCTTGCTCTAACTGGGCATTAACCGTATTACCATCAATTGAAGGCTGAGTTGGTACGCGGTATAACAATGGCGCTGATGAAGCAGAGCTACCTGACATTGTCATATGACCTTTTTGAGTACGACTCAGAGTTGAGCTGTCATTAATCTGCTGTACTTGTTTCATCGCCGTTTTAAAGTCGATATCTTTCGACTTGTAGTTCGGCGTATCCACATTAGCAATATTCGCAGCTAGCTGTGCAGTGCGCTGAGCACGCAGCTTCAACGCCTCGCCATGAATTCCAAATGCATTATCAAGATTAAATGCCACTGCCTTGCTCCTGTCGGTTCATCATCCCCCAGACACAAAGCAATAGCTATGCCAATATTTTTTATATTATAAAATTCAATATGTTGAAAACAACAGGAGACACTACAAACTAGGAGAAAGGCAAGATGTTCCGACCGGTGGCAATCTTTGTTAGCCGCGGAAAACCGAAAGATGAAGAAAATTATTCTTTCAGTTGGTACACCAGACCATTTTTAACGCGTACGACATCAAAGCTTTCTGAATAGTTAGCCATCGATTCTGCCCCACCCAAAATCAGATAGCCACGCGGATTTAGCGCCCCCGCAATCCGCGAAAGAATATCTTTTTTTACTTCAGTAGAAAAATAGATCAAAACGTTACGACAAAAAATGACATCAAATTTCCCAAGCGTGGCATAGCTTCCCAGCAGGTTAAATTCACGAAAGGTAATTCGTTGCTTGATCTCGTTTTTCAATTTCCACATCTTACCGTGCGCTTCAAAATAACTATTAACACGTGATGGAGACATTCCACGATTAAGCGTCATCTGATCAAAGATGCCCTCTCTTGCATCACTTAGCACCGTTTGGGATATATCGGTGGCAATGATTTTTACTGGCGACATAAAACTTTTTTTATTTTTCTGGAACTCATCGATGATGATACTAATCGAATAAGGCTCCTGCCCCGAGGAAGCCGCAGCCGACCAGATACGCATCTCTTTATTAGCCGAGGCCATTTCAGGCAAAAGTGTCTCGGCAAGAAAGTCATATGGATAGTAATCACGAAACCACGATGTTTCGTTAGTCGTCATCGCATCAACGACGGCGACATAGAGTTTAGATTCTGGGTACTGCTTCAGACGTTTCACTAGCTCTGCGAGCGAGTCAATACCGTTTTCATTCATTAATTTATTGAGACGACTATTAACAAGATACTGCTTGTTATTCCCCAGGAGTATGCCACAGGCGACACTTAAAAATAGACAAAATTCGTCATAGGCACGCTGATCAGTGACGCTATTTGGGCTATCTTCCCCTGACATTCTTGACTATTCCTTGTTTTAAATCATCAGCAAGCAATCATTTGCCAGCTATTTTTCTATGCGCATAGACATTATGTGATCTCAAATGAAATCATCGTTCATGCTGTCTATGCAGCCTCACCGTTACCCGCCTCAAACCGTTTGATCTGTTCCAGCACAGTAGCCCCTAGGACATCGGGATCATATTTTGATATAAATTCATTTGCCCCGACTTTCTCAACCATTGAGGTATTAAATACACCACTCAATGAGGTATGCAGAATAATATACAAGGATGCAAGCCGTGGATCTTTTCTTATTTCGGTGGTAAGGGTGTAACCATCCATTTCCGGCATCTCCACATCAGATATCACCATCATTAAGTTTTGTTCAAGCTTTTCGGGCTCATTATCCGCCCACTGTTGCAACATATCCAACCCCTCACGTCCATTTTTTGCAACCACAGATGAAATCCCCAATTGATCAAGTGTGCGTTGAATTTGTTTTCTCGCCACTACTGAATCGTCGACAACGAGCATAAATTTATTTGTAAGATCAAAACCGCTACCTTCATTGATCTTATCCTGCGAAACATCCATTCGCATACTGACCACTTCCGCCAATACCTTTTCAACGTCAATAATCTCAACAAACTCCTCATCAACCGTTGTGATAGCCGTCAAATAACATGCAGACCCCATTCCTTTTGGCGGTGGCTTGATCTCTTCCCAATTCATGTTCACAATTCTATCCATATCACTGACTAAAAAACCCTGAGTCACACGATTGTATTCTGACACTATCAAAAAGCACTCTTTTTCATCCGCTAGAGGGCGTTGTCCAATCGCCATGGCCAGATCAATTACCGAAAGCGTCTTACCGCGAATATTTACTATCCCTCGCACAATAGGATTTGAATTAGGCAGTTTAGTTAAAGGTGGGCAGTGAATAACCTCTTGAACCTTAAATACATTGATCCCATAACGCTGCTTTCCACCTAAACGAAACATCAATATTTCCAAGCGGTTGTATCCGGCTAACTGGGTGCGCTGGTTTACATCATCTAGCAGGCCACTCATGTCACTCTCCATTTATTAGGACTTATAAGGGTATCGTCATGCCTTGGCCATACTTAAGGAGCCTCTGATTAAGTCATGCGCAATAATCTTATCCAACTTCTTCGGCACGAACCATCGCTCTAGTTCACTATTGCGCGCGATTCGCGCCTCACACCCAAAGAAAATGACCAGTTTGAACATTTTTAACCTTAATCTTTTTTGCTCAAACTTAATTAGTGACCCCTTAGCATTATCGTGAAAAAACACATTGGTATGACGATTGCATATTACAAGACAGTTTTCCAACAACTAACAAAAGGCAGAGGCGTGATAAGAAGTCACTATATTCATATTTTGAGGTCACTAATATTTTCTGGCGTCTTGATGTCACTTGCATCACCATCATTATCAGAGAATTTTCAGTCACATAACTCCATAAAAAAAACCGCTGAGAAATTCCTGACGAAGCAGTTAAAGAACAATCTTCGTGGTTCAATGGAGATTGAGGTCACCACCGGTCGCCTCGACCCACGTCTGAGATTGCGGCAATGCAAGCTACCATTGGAACCATTTTTTCCGCCTGGGGCCAACCTGAGTGGCAACACCAGCATTGGTATTCGTTGCGAGGACAATAAACCATGGTCACTATACGTCTCAGCAAAAATCATAAAATATGCCGATATTTACGTTTCAACACGCTATCTCCCACGAGGTGCACAGCTCAAACAAGACGACTTCATACTTGAAAGACATAATGTCAGTAGTCACTCTACCGGTTATATCACTGACATTAATGCAATAGAAGGAAAAGTCCTACGACGACCGCTACGACATAACATCGTCATCCCTCCCAATGCACTCCATGACCCCATGCTTATTAAAAGAGGCGAAAAGGTGACTATTTTGGCCCAAAACATGGGAATTAAAGTCCATATGAAAGGAAAAGCGCTGAAAAATGGATCTGAAGGTGAAGTCATCCGTGTACAGAACCTAAGTTCAAAACGAATCATTGAAGGGAAAGTTCTCTCAGCAGGGGTTGTAGGTGTCAGATTATGAACAATATATCGCCAATTGGGGTAATCAAGATCCCTCCCAGAATGTCGATAATAGCATTATGAGGTTATAAGTTATGCCAATTGAAATCACAGGTCTGCCGACCACACAGCCCACTAGTATCAATGAAGGTCAAACAACTCGCACGCGAACTGATCACAAAAATCCAGACCAGTCAAAAAATGAATCAGAAACGCCATCTCAGGTAGATACCGTACTATTCACCGAAACAGCCACTCAATTGCAGGCAATGGAGAGCGAAATAGTTAACGTACCTGTTGTGGATATGGAGCGGGTGGAAGAGATCCAGCGCCTGATCAGCAATGGAAAATATGAGATCGATACCAATCACCTAGCAGAAAAACTATTACGCTTTGAAACCCAGTTGTAACGTCAACCACAAGACAAGGTGCCGTCATGGAACGCAATAACCAAATATACAAAGCAAGCCTGATAGAAAATGAAATTGAGGCTGCCAATTCACTGTTTTCTACACTTAAAAATGAATTCGAGGCATTCAAGAATACGGTAACACCAGAAGAAATTTATTATTTAGCAAAACAAAAAGAACAGCAGCTCATCACTATGGAAGAAGCTAGTCAAAAACGCATATCAATAATATCGATAACAGACCCAGAACTATCGACAGAACCATTAAAGTCATTGTGGAAAACACTGCTAAGAATCGCACAGGCGTGCCAAAAGCAGAACCAGATCAATGGCAGCATCATTAATACAACTAAACGCCACGTTGAGCAAGCAAGTACGATATTAAATGGACTACAACCTGCCTCTGAACTGCGATATGGCAGATCAGGAGAAACCGTATCTGAGCGACAGCCGCGTACGCTTGCCAAGGCTTAAAATGTATTAGTTCAGGTTATGCCTGGCGAGCGAATTCTTCTAAATTCTTAACAAAAGAAAAGCCTGTAAACATCGCCGTGTAATTTAGAGAGTTAAACGTAATAGTGCAAGCGAAGAGGCTGACCCACTCTTAACCACTTCAATTAATCGATTAAACTGACACAGGGTTTTGTACACGCGCTCATTTGGACACCCTCTTCCATTCCATCTTTCCTACGATTCATATTAAGGGATTAGATTGATATGCTGGAGTAATATATGGTCGGGGCGAGAGGATTCGAACCTCCGACCACCGGCACCCCATGCCGGTGCGCTACCAGGCTGCGCTACGCCCCGAGTGTTGATTATTAGACTATCTTACAGACGATTTGAGAATTATAGATAGGTAATGCGGATACACCAATATTTATTTAATCAGAACCAAAACTTCTTCAAGTTCTTTACGTACTTCGCGTACTAATTGACGACTACGACTATTATCATTTTTCATCTCGCTACCAGAAAGCTTTTGACGAGCCCCGCCGATAGTAAACCCTTCATCATATAAGAGCCCTCGAATCTGACGCACTAGCATCACGTCCTGACGCTGATAATAGCGTCTGTTTCCACGTCGCTTGACTGGGTTGAGATGGGGGAACTCTTGTTCCCAATAACGCAGTACATGTGGCTTAACACCACATAATTCACTTACTTCACCAATGGTAAAATAACGCTTCCCCGGAATTGGGGGCAGCTCACTATTACTGCTGGGTTCCAGCATGGGCCTCTACTCTTGCTTTTAGCTTCTGTCCAGGGTGAAAGGTCACCACGCGACGAGCTGTTATCGGGATCTCTTCACCTGTTTTAGGATTTCTTCCAGGTCGCTGGCTTTTATCCCGCAGGTTAAAGTTACCAAAACCAGAAAGTTTGACCTGTTTTCCGGTAGTCAGTGCTTTACGCACTTCTTCGAAAAACATCTCTACCAGATCTTTCGCCTCCCGTTTGTTGAGCCCAAACTCTTCAAACAGCCTTTCTGCCATATCCGCTTTCGTTAGCGCCATAATTTTTATTCTCTCAGTGTCGCCCCGAGGTTTTTATTAAGTGACGACAGCACGTCCGCTACAACGCCGTCAATTTCTGTTTCCGTTAGAGTGCGTGAAAATTCCTGTAAGGTCAACCCTAATGCGATACTTTTTCTTCCTGAATCAATACCTTTGCCTTGATAGACATCAAATAACTGCAACTCCTGTAATAGGTTTCCAGCAGACATTCTAATGCAGTCACGTATACTTTGCGCGGGTATGGCCTCATCAATAATGACAGCAATATCGCGGCGCACAGCTGGAAACCTGGATAGCTCGCAGAAGACTGGCAATCTTCTATCAGCGATGGCCTGATAGTTAACCTCAAAAAGGAAAACATTTCCCTCAAGCCCTATTTTTCCGGCAATTTGCGGGTGTAACAGCCCCATATAGCCACAAAAGAGACCATCAGCATCTCTAATGACAGCCGACTGACCGGGATGCAGTGCCGAGTGAGCTTCCGCATTAAATGTAAATTCTCGCCCTTTCGCAAGCGTTAGCAACGCCTCAACATCACTCTTCAGGTCAAAAAAATCAACCTCGCGCGCGGTTTCTCCCCACTGCTCTGGTGAGTGATTGCCACAGATCACGCCGGAAATCACTTTTTCTTCTTTTCTATCATTAAGTTGTCCAGAAAACTTAATACCCACCTCAAAGAAGCGAATGCGCCGTTTCTGACGGTTTTGATTGTAATTGACTGCTTGTAGCAAGCCAGTCCAGAGCGTGTTGCGCATCACCGACATCTCTGTAGAAATGGGATTGGCGAGTTTGATCGCAGTCGCCGCTGGATTCAGTCGTAGCTGCTGTGCCTCTTCGACAAAACTGTAGGTGATCGCTTCCTGGTAATCGTGATCGACAAACAGTTGTCGAATACGCTGCGGTGTGACTTGCTGCTCAGAGGTGGGATTAAGCCCAAATCGAGCAAGCGGAGCAACACTCGGAATATTGTCATAACCATAAATGCGCGCCAGTTCTTCGATCAAATCGGCCTCGATCGAAATATCAAAGCGAAATGATGGAGCGATTGCTCGCCATTCACCAGACTGTGGCTGCTCGGCTTTCATCCCCAGACGAGTTAAAATTTCAGCGACCTCATCTTCAGCGAATTCTACACCAAGCATGCGTTTAAGACGTGATGCACGCAGTGTCACGGGCACGCGTTGCGGTAACTGCTGCTCATTTACCACCTCGGTCACAGGACCCGCAGTACCACCTACAATCTCTCGCAATAACAGTGTCGCTCGTTCAATCGCACGACGTGGCAAGTCTGGATCTACACCACGCTCAAAACGATGCGATGAATCAGTATGCAAGCCATAACTGCGCGCCTTACCCGCAATCACATCGGGATCAAAAAAGGCGCTCTCCAGGAATAGATCAATGGTCTCATCTTCAACGGCACTATCATTTCCACCCATCACACCTGCCAGCGCAACCGGTCCGTTATGGTCAGCGATCACTAATGTATCATCACTTAATTTAATCGTTTCGCCATCCAGTAATTTTATCTGTTCACCTGTAGTGGCGAGACGAACGCCAATACCACCTGCCAGCTTATTGAGATCAAAGGCGTGCATGGGCTGCCCCAACTCAAGCATGACATAGTTAGTGACATCGACGACGGGACTAATACTGCGCACACCACTACGACGCAGACGTTCCTGCATCCACAGCGGTGTTGTTGCTTGCGGGCTAATCCCTTTAATGATTCTCCCCAGATAACGCGGACATGCTTCAGTTACCGCTACTTCAATCGGAAATTGATCGTTAATCGTAGGTTCAACGGCAACCTCCTCCACCGCTGTCAACTCACAACGATTCAGCACGCCAACCTCTCGTGCAATACCGGCGATGCTCAGGCAGTCGCTTCGGTTAGGCGTTAATCCCAGCTCAAGTGTGACATCATCGAGCTGCAAATAATCACGAATACACTTACCAACAGGTGCATCTGCCGGCAGCGGCATTAAGCCTTCTGCACTTTCGGCCAGACCAACCTCCTGCTCCGAACAGAGCATCCCCATGGATGCCACGCCGCGCAGCTTTGCCTTTTTAATCTTAAAGCCACCCGGCAAAACAGCACCAACACATGCCGTTGGAACGTGCATTCCGACATGGACATTGTTAGCACCACAGACTATTTGCAGTGGCTCAGGCTCACCAATATTCACCGTGCATACCTGTAATTTATCTGCCTGCGGATGTGGCTCAATCGTTAGCACCTCGCCAACCACAACCCCGCTAAAATCGGCAGCGACAGGCGATTCGGCATCGACTTCAAGCCCTGCCATGGTTAATTGTTTTGAAAGCTCTTCTGTCGAGATCGCAGGATTTACCCACTCCCTCAGCCACTGCACACTGAATTTCATATTGCTTCAGGGAAAAGATACTAACGAAGAGGAAAGATAAAAAGATGGAAAGATAAGAAAGTAAATGGTCAACAAGCACACATCACTTTTATCAGTTCCCTTTATATCTTTTGTCTTTTCATCTTTATATCTTTTACTCTTTCCTCTTATTTTTAATTAATTAAATTGCCCAAGAAAACGTAGATCATTTTCAAAAAAGAGGCGCAGATCATTGACGCCGTAACGTAGCATTGTCATACGTTCGACACCCATACCAAAGGCGAAGCCAGTATATTGTTCATTATCGAAGCCGATGTTATCAAACACCTTTGGGTGAATCATGCCGCAACCCATGACTTCCAGCCAACCAGTGTGGCTACAGACACGACATCCTTCGCCACCACAAATCACGCACTGAATATCGACCTCAGCAGATGGTTCAGTGAACGGGAAATATGAAGGGCGGAAACGCACCTCCAGCTCTTTTTCAAAAAAGGCTTGCAGGAAATCACTCAAGACACCACGCAGGTCGGCGAAGCTGACATTTTCATCCACCATAAATCCTTCGACCTGATGAAACATCGGCGTGTGGGTAACGTCTGAATCACAACGATAGACTCGCCCTGGCGCAATGACACGTAGCGGAGGCGAGCTGTTCTTCATCGCACGTACCTGCACTGGCGAGGTGTGAGTACGCAGCAGTGTATGAGGATCAAAATAGAAGGTGTCATGCATCGCACGCGCCGGGTGATTGGCGGGAATATTCAGTGCCTCAAAGTTGTGATAGTCATCTTCGATCTCAGGCCCTTCCGCTACCGAGAAACCTAGCGTACCAAAAAAGGATTCAATGCGTTCCATTGTGCGAGTTACCGGATGCAGTCCACCTGTTGTTTGCCCACGCCCTGGCAGGGTGACATCAATGGTCTCTTTAAGCAGACGCTCATTCAATGCAGCTGTCTCCAGTAACTTGCTGCGCGCTTCAATCACCTGCTGGACTTGTTGCTTGGCAATATTAACCGCTTGCCCCGCTTTTGGACGCTCTTCATGAGGAAGGTCTTTCAACCCTTTTAGTACGCCGGTCAGCACCCCTTTTTTTCCGAGGTAATGGACTCGCAATTGGTCGAGGCCCGCCAGGTCCTGCGCGGCTGCCACCGACTTTTCAGCCTCTATTAC
>CALZHD010000021.1 GCA_945787155.1 uncultured Gammaproteobacteria bacterium
GGGATAGTTCAGAGCATTTGTTCCTGATCCAGGAAGCATAATATCGATCAAGGATCTCCCTGGATAGTGCTTGATGGTTGCGAATAGAAAAGAGAAATACGATGGCTTTGTATCACAAGAAAGCCGAAAAACGCGCTCCACCCACGCTCCACACGCGCTCCATTTTTGGGACAATCGTGGACAATGAGTGACAACGAAATAGAAAACCGGGGAGAAGGAAAGCACTGTAAATACAGTGTCTTTGGAGGTTTTTGATGGTCTGTGATAGTGTCTTGAAATGGTGCCGAGGAGAGGACTTGAACCTCCACGGGGTTGCCCCCACTAGCACCTGAAGCTAGCGTGTCTACCAATTTCACCACCTCGGCCTGTCGAATGTGCGGTTGCGTCATTCATGGCGTATGAAACTAAGGGGCGCACTGTACCGACTGGGGGTTGCATTGTCAATTACGCTGGTGTGGCAGCGCGAATTAAAACGGTTGTGATGAAATTATGATTTCATCACTGTTCAATAAACGCTGCTGGTTAGCCAACCAGTCTTCCTAAACCTTTGAAATTACTTGATGACGGTGGTTCTGCGCTATACTACGCGCCATGAGTAAAAAATCATCCCAAAAAGATAAGTTTGCCGAGCGCGAGGCACAGAAATACGCGAATCCAATTACCAGCCGTGAGGGCATTTTAGAGCTCCTTGAGGGGTGTGACCGACCACAGAGTCGAGAGGCGATTGGCGAGGCACTGGGGCTGGTTAATGAGGATGATATTGAGGCGTTGCGTCGTCGCCTGCGGGCGATGGAGCGTGACGGGCAGCTGGTGCGCAATCGCCGTGAGGGGTATGCCGCGGCAAGCCGCATGGACCTGATTCGAGGCCGCGTGATTGGTCATCCCGATGGCTTTGGTTTTGTGGTCTCCGACGAAGGTGGCGATGATACCTTTCTCTCTGCACGCCAGATGCACGCTGTGATGCATGGTGATCGCGTGTTGGTGCGCGTGGTGGGGATGGATCGTCGAGGTCGTCCTGAAGGGGCGTTGGTCGAGGTGCTGGAGCATGCGCATCATGAGATCGTCGGGCGTTTTTTTAAGGAGAGCGGCGTCGGCTTTGTCGAATCGAGTAATAAGCGCATCACCCATGAGATTGTCATCCCCGAGGAGAAGCAGGGCGATGCCAAAACGGGGCAGATTGTCGTTGCGACTATTCTGGAGCAGCCAACGCGTCGTTCACAGCCGGTAGGTCAGATCACCGAGGTGCTGGGTGATCATATGGCGCCGGGGATGGAGATGGAGATTGCGGTTCGCACTCACGAGTTGCCCAACAGCTGGTCGCGCGAAGCGCAAGATGAGGCGGCCACCTTTGGCAGTGAAGTGCCGGAGGCTGCAAAGGCGGGGCGCGAAGATATTCGTGAGTTGCCACTGGTAACGATCGATGGCGATGATTCGCGTGATTTTGATGATGCCGTCTATTGTAAAAAAGTGAGCAATGGCTGGAAGCTACTGGTCGCGATTGCCGATGTCTCGGCCTATGTGAAATCCGATACGGTGCTAGACCAGGAGGCGTGGCTGCGCGGTAATTCGGTCTATTTTCCTGAGAATGTGATCCCGATGTTGCCGGAGATCCTCTCGAATCACCTCTGTTCGCTGAACCCGGAAGTCGATCGTCTCTGCATGGTGTGCGAGATGTCGATTACGCCAGCGGGCAAGTTGCGTAGCTATCGATTTTTTGAAGGGGTGATGCGTTCCCATGCGCGTCTTACCTATACCAAGGTGGCGGCGATGTTGGTCGATGGCGATGTGGAGCTGTGTCGTGAATACGAGCCATTGATGCCTCATCTGACAGAGCTCTACAATCTTTACCATGCGATGCGTAAGGCGCGCAGCAAACGTGGTGCAATCGAATTTGATCGTACCGAGACTCGTATTGTGTTCGGTGAAGGGCGCAAGATTGAACAGATTGTGCCGACGGTGCGGAATGATGCTCATCGCCTGATTGAAGAATTTATGATCTCAGCCAATGTGGCGACGGCCAGATTTTTTGAAGAAAATGAATTCCCGATGGTCTACCGTATTCATCAGAATCCGACCGAAGAAAAATTGACAGACCTGAAGGCATTTCTGGCCGAGATGGGATTGACGCTTGGTGGCGGTGCAGAGCCGTCGGCAAAGGATTATGCAAAGTTGCTAGATGAGGTGAAACAGCGTGATGATCGTCATCTCATCGAAACGGTGTTACTCCGTAGCATGAGTCAGGCGGTCTATAGTCCGGAGAACATTGGTCATTTTGGTCTGGCGCTGGAGGCCTATACCCATTTTACGTCACCGATTCGACGTTATCCTGATCTGCTGGTCCACCGGGGTATTCGTCACCTGATCGCAGGGGGTAGCGCAGATAACTTCAGGTATGACCACGCCAATATGGAGATGGCGGGTGATCACTGCTCAATGACCGAACGTCGCGCCGATGATGCGACGCGTGATGCGATCGACTGGCTAAAATGTGAATACATGATGAGTCGTGTGGGGCAGGAGTTCTCCGGTATCATCACCTCGGTGACCGGCTTTGGTCTATTTGTTGAACTTGATGAGATCTTTGTTGAAGGGCTGGTGCATATCACGTCACTCGATAATGACTATTTTCATTTCGATGCAAAACGTCATGAAATGAAGGGTGAGCGGAGTGGTATGGTTTATCGTTTGGGTGATGCTATCAACGTACGTGTTGCACGAGTTGATCTCGATGAGAGCAAGATCGACTTTGCCTTGATGGGTTCATCTGATGATGGCAATGAAGAAAAGAAAAAGAAGGGTGCGTCAAAAAAGCGTTCGGGTAAAAAAAGAGGTTCGCGCAACAAAGCGAAAAAGGGCGATGAGAAGGTAGCGGGTAAGGGTGAAGGAAAGCCAGCGGGGACGTCTGGTGAAGCGCCAGATCAAGCGTCTGGGGTACCCGCAAAAAAGAAATCTCGCCGTCGTCGACGTTAATCCCCACCGTCAATACACAGCGCTTTTGATTTAATCTTTAAATAGTGTGATGAATAAAACTTCCGACAGCGATTATCTGTTTGGTATCCATGCCGTCACGGCAGTGGTGGAGAAGGATGCTGCGCGTGTCCAGAGGTTGTGGATTGCGCGTGAGGCGCAGAAAAATCAGCGCATCAAACGTCTGCAAAGCCTGGCCGACAAGGCGGGTGTGTTGTTGCAGGGCGCGACGAATGCAACGCTTGATGCAATGGTGGGCGGTGAACGTCATCAGGGCGTGGTAGCCGAGTGTCATCCCGCCACTTCATCACCAATGGCGTTGAATATTCCAGAACTGTTGTCTGGGCTGGATGAGCCGCCATTTTTGTTGGTGCTGGATGGGGTACAGGATCCACACAATCTGGGTGCCTGTCTACGTACAGCTGATGCGGCGGGTGTCCACGCGGTGATCGTACCCAAAGATCGAGCGGTGGGCATTACTCCGGTGGTAAGTAAAGTGGCGTGCGGTGCGGCGGAGCACGTGCCATTGATTCAGGTGACCAATCTTGCGCGTGCGTTACGTCAGTTGAAGGATGAAGGGGTGTGGTTACTGGGGGCGGATGAGCGTGGTGAGACACCCCTGTTTAAGGCAGATCTCAAGGGGTCGTTGGCGCTGGTGCTGGGTGCTGAAGGGCAGGGGTTGCGACGCCTCACGCGTGAGCAGTGTGATGTGTTGATCTCGGTGCCGATGGCAGGGTCGGTTGCGAGCCTCAATGTCTCGGTAGCGACCGGAGTGTGTCTGTTTGAAGCTGTACGTCAACGGACATAATAGCCTGTGGCGACCTGCTATACAGCTCTGGCATTGCGTAGCTGTAGTCGTTGATTGGCGCTGTGTTTAAAAGCGTCGAGTATGACGATGCCAATCCCTTTGATTGCTGAACGGGTGTAATGCTGGCTTTCATCGCGCTTGAGTTGCTCGATATAATGCATTACCTCGGCATCTGAAAAATCACGATAGATGTAGTGCATTGACATGATGATTTGCTGGCGTAGTTCATCTTCGATCAAACGAGAGGTATTGGCGATTTCAGCTTGTATCTGTGCGCGGTTAGCGTCATTTTTATTGTCTTTGCGTCCCAGCATCATTTCATTCATACCGAGCATCATGATTTCCATAAGATAGAGGACTGATTCAGTGCTCATCGAGACATGGTCGAGTTGCTGAATGATCTTTATGCGTTGCTGTGATGGTGGCTTGTGGCGCAGTTCTGTAATGAAGGTGGCCATCTCTTTTTGTGACTCGACCGATGACGCGGCGATTTCGGCAGCAACGATTCGTTTCATCAATGGGTCGTTGTGCATTTCAAGCAGGGAGGTTAACGCTTCACTATCGAGCTGACTATTGAGGTGTTGTTTGAGATTGCGATAAATGGCATCGGGGCTGAAATGGGAGATGAGCAGTGTGCGCTCTTCATCTGTGAGTGTCGCCCTGGGGTTGCTTAGTTTTTGCTGGTTGATCTGAGCCATGATCTCCTGTGGAAAACTATCGATGGTATGTTTGAGGCCGCTCATCCGCATTAACTGGTCGATGCTCTGGTCTATTTCGGGATTGATACCGGCGTCTCTGTTTTCTGCACAGAGTGGTGACAGCGAGGTGAGTAACAGCAGGGTGAGCAGGGCGTGTCTGGTACAGGTCAGCATAGTGAGCCCCCTTTGACTTAAGGCGCAACGCTGCTACTGCCAGTGCGTTGCAGCGTTATATTCAATATACCATTTATCGGCCTGGGGGCGACTTTCTGAACGCTATGATCGGCCTGTTCGAGCAGATAACTATTTTTTAATCAATGAGTTATGATGTTGGTAGTGGTCTTGAGTAGAAGGGGGTGAGCTCTGTTGCTGCTTCGAGTATGATAAACCATTAGTTTATCAATCGGTTATGATGGTGCTCCCTAGGGGACTCGAACCCCTGTTCCCGCCGTGAGAGGGCGGTGTCCTAGACCACTAGACGAAGGGAGCATTAGGAAAAACTGGTAGTAATTTAGTATGAATCCAATAAAATTAACAAGATACATCTCAGTTTTGCGGTATTATACGCACCATTGAGCAATCTACAAGCCGAAATTATAGACGGCATTTGAACAAACGATTAGGACGTATTGTTATTAAATCCAGGATTATCCCTCGCCCCGAGCACGTGTTATCGCGCGCTGGTATCTCTGAGAACGCACTAAAGGTGCTTTACCGCCTAAAGGACGCCGGCTATGAGGCCTATCTCGTCGGTGGAGGGGTGCGTGACTTGTTGCTGGGTCGTGAGCCAAAAGATTTTGATGTGGCAACCGATGCCCACCCGGAGCAGATTAAAGCAGTGTTCCGCAACTGTCGCCTGATCGGACGACGATTTCGTTTGGCCCATGTCCACTTCGGTCGTGAAATAATAGAGGTTGCCACCTTCCGCACACAACATAGTGGCGATGAGGAAGGTGGTGTGACCGAAGAAGGGCGTATTGTGAGGGATAACGTCTACGGGACTGTCGAGGATGATGCGATACGACGTGATTTTACGGTGAACGCCCTCTATTACAATATTAAGGATTTCTCGGTGGTGGATTACGCTGGTGGCGTTGAAGACCTTGAAGCGGGCATGTTGCGCCTGATTGGCGATCCCGAAGTGCGTTATCGTGAAGATGCGGTGCGCATGTTACGTGCGATTCGTTTTGCGGCCAAGCTCGGTTTTCGTATTCATCCTGAGGCCGAAGCGCCGATCTTTGAATTGGGCCATCTGTTGACTGATATCGCGGCGGCGCGTCTCTTTGAAGAGGTGTTGAAACTCTTTATGGGGGGCAGTGCGGTGCAGAGTTATGAGCTGCTTTGTCACTATAACCTGCTGCAATATCTTTTTCCGCAGACAGCAGAGGCATTGGAGCAGGATCAACATGGTGTGTTTCATGCCTTGATCCTGCGAGCGATGGAAAACACCGATGTGCGTATTGCGGCGGGAAAGCCGGTAACACCGGCTTTCCTCTATGCAGTGCTGATGTGGATGCCGATGCAGCGGCGTGCAAAAGAGTTACGTCGCGAAGGGATGACTGAAGTGCAGTCGATCTGTGAAGCGGGCGGCGAAGTGTTGTTAGAGCAGAGTCGCTGCGTCGTGTTTCCAAAGCGTTTTAGTTTGCAGACACGCGAGATCTGGCAGCTACAACCGCGTCTTAAGCGGACGACGGGTAAAGGGCCTTTGCGATTATTAGCTCATCCTCGTTTTCGAGCCGCGTATGACTTTTTATTGCTGCGTGCTGAGGCGGGTGAATCACATCAGGAACTGTGTGACTGGTGGACAGAATTTCAGGTAGAGAATCCAGATGTGATTCAGCAGGCGGCCAGTCGTGCAGCGCCTAAAAAACGCCCGCGACGTCGTTCGCGTAAAAAATCGGCAGATGAAACGCCTGCTAGTGGAACAGGCGAGTCAAAGTAACGCAAGTGGATCAGTGGAATTGATGAGATGGTAGCGCAGCGTATTGATGCATGGATCGGCCTTGGTAGTAATTTAAATGAGCCTGAGCAACAGCTTGAGTTAGCGTTAGCAGCACTGCGGCAGTTGTCCGTTGGTGATTCACTGCGATGTTCTTCTTTTTATCTGAGTAAAGCACTAGTAGCTGACAGGGCGAGTAAGGAGAATGGGCAGCAGCCTGACTATGTTAATGCGGTTGTGCAGCTGCAGACAACGCTCTCTCCATACGCATTGTTAGAGCAGTTACAGTCGATAGAGACGTTACAGGGACGAGTGCGTGATGAAGTAACGCCGCGCTGGTCACCGCGCACACTTGATCTGGATATATTGCTGTATGGTGACCTACAGCTCAATACGCCGCAGTTGACAGTGCCGCACCCGGGAATCAGATTGCGTGAGTTTGTGCTCTATCCGATGTATGAGCTGGCACCGACACTGGAAATGCCCCTGCTTGGTGCGTTAGAGCGACTGGTTAAGCGCTGTCCAATGCGTGGTATGAAGCGGCTGAAAGATAACATTGGGGAGGGCTCTGTTGAGAACGCCTCCTGATTATATCGTTGTTGAGGGACCGATCGGGGTGGGTAAAACAAGTCTGGCGAAAAAGCTGGCTTCTACCTTTAATACTGAGTTATTACTAGAAGGGGCAGATCAAAACCCGTTTCTTGAGCGCTTTTACCAGAATCCCAAAGCTGCGGCGTTGCAGACCCAGCTCTTTTTTCTGTTTCAGCGTGTGCGCCAGATGGAGGAGTTACGTCAGGGGGATATCTTTCGTTCGGTGCGAGTGGCTGATTTCCTGATTGAAAAAGATCGTCTCTTTGCACAGATTACGCTCGATGATGATGAGCTGCGTCTCTATGATCAAATCTATAGCCAGATGGTGCTTGATGCGCCGTGTCCTGATCTGGTGATTTATCTGCAAGCACCGATCGATGTTTTGCTGGATCGTATTCTCAAGCGTGGTTTATCGCAGGAGCGCTTGATTCAGTCTGAATATCTTAAAAAAGTGGTGGAGTCCTATGCGCGTTTGTTTCACTATTACAGTGCGTCACCGCTATTGATTGTCAATGCGGCAGAGTTTGATCCGGTGACTAATGAGGGTGACTATGAGTCGCTGCTGGAGCGGGTCTGTACCATTACCAGTGGTCGTCATTATTTTAATCCATTGCCATTGAAGTTCTAACGGGCCGTTGATTTAAAGGCCAAGCGAGGGAGTTCATGACGTCAGCTATAACGCTTTCAACTTTACGTGCGATGAAAAAACGTGGCGAGAAATTTGCTACGCTTACCGCCTATGATGCAAGTTTTGCTGCGATTCTTGAAGCATCTGGCGTTGAAGTGATTCTGGTGGGTGATTCACTTGGCATGGTGATTCAGGGGCATTCGACCACAGTGCCGGTGACGATTGATGAGACGATCTATCACACTCGCTGTGTGCGTCAGGGTAGCGCTAATACATTATTGATTGCCGATATGCCGTTTATGTCTGATGCCACGCCCGAGCTTGCCCTCGCCAATGCGGCCCGCTTGATGAAAGAGGGTGGAGCACAGGTAGTGAAGCTGGAAGGCGGTATGGTGATTGTTGATACAGTGCGTCTGTTGAGCGAGCGTGGTATTCCAGTTTGTGGTCATCTGGGGCTGTTGCCGCAATCGATCAATAAGTTGGGCAGCTATCGGGTGCAGGGGCGTGACGAGGCCTCCGCGCAGCGTCTGCTTGAAGAGGCAAAGATACTGGAGGCAGCGGGTGCCGAGTTATTGTTGCTGGAGTGTGTGCCTGCTGCGTTGATGAAGGCGGTGAGTGAGCAGTCGAAAGTGCCGGTGATTGGGATTGGTGCGGGCGCGGATTGCGATAGTCAGGTACTGGTATTGTATGACCTGCTGGGTATCACTCCCGGTAAACGGCCGCGTTTTTCTAAGAATTTTCTTGAAGGCTGTGGTTCTGTCGAGGCAGCGATTGCCGAGTATGTGCGGCAGGTCAAGGCTGGCGAGTTTCCCGCAGCAGAGCAGATCATCGCGTAATCTTCATGGGTACGATGCAGCGCTTTAGTGACATCGGTGAGCTTCGTCAGCAGTTGCACCACTGGCGTATGGCGGGCGAGCGCATCGTCTTTGTGCCGACGATGGGGAACCTGCATCGTGGTCATCTACGCCTGGTCGAACAGGCGCGTGATCATGGCCAGCGTGTCGTGGTCAGTATCTTTGTTAATCCGATGCAGTTTAATGATAAAGATGATTTTGCCGCCTATCCCAATACGTTAGTGCAAGACTGTGCAAAGTTGACCGAGGCCGGTGTCGATGCGCTATTTTTACCGTCGGTAGAGGTGATCTATCCCGATGGCTATCAGCAAAGCAGCCAGGTGGTGGTGCCGGGGCTTTCGGATATTCTCTGTGGTGAGCACCGTCCGGGGCATTTTATTGGCGTCACGACAGTGGTCGCAAAACTTTTTAATATTGTATTGCCCGATGTGGCGTTGTTTGGTGAGAAGGATTTTCAGCAATTGATGATCATTCGGCGCATGATGGTGGATGAACTCTATTTTCCAGTCGAGATTGTCGGCGTTGCGACAGCGCGGGAAAGCGATGGTCTGGCAATGAGTTCTCGTAATGGATATTTAAATGCGGAAGAGCGTCAGCAGGCGCCGTTGCTGTACCGGGTGCTTGAGCAGGCGAAATCACAGCTGTTGCTCGGCAGTGAAAGTTCGCTCGTCATTGAAACTCAGGCGATACAGGCATTGCAGGAAGGTGGTTTCATACCTGAATATTTCAGTGTGCGCAGCCGTAAAGACCTTTCTAAGGCGGAGGGGAATGCTCAAGGTCTAGTGATTGTTGCCGCTGCGTGGTTAGGAAGGGCTCGATTAATCGATAATATTTGCTTGAATTCAGGGTAGTTAGCACTCATTAATATGTTAAAATATGCGTTAACTCCGTTTGCGGGGTCTGTTTTAAAAACTGTTGATCTGTTTTAGTGAGGATGAGTTAGAACAATGCAGCAAACGATGCTAAATGCAAAACTTCATCGCGCCTGTGTCACGCACGCAGAGCTTGAATATGAAGGTTCCTGTGCAATAGATAGTGACCTGCTGGATCGCGCTGGGATTCGTGAATATGAGCAGATCCAGATCTATAATATCGATAACGGTGAGCGCTTTGTGACCTATGCGATCCGCGCCGAAGCGGGTTCAAAGATCATCTCTGTTAATGGCGCAGCTGCGCACAAGGCCGCCCCTGGTCATCGCGTCATCATCTGTTCATATGTCGTGCTCAATCAGCAGGAGTTGGTTAACTTCAAGCCGACGCTAGTCTATTTCGACGAAGAGAACAATATTACCCACTGTCGTAACAGTATCCCGCAGCAGGTAGCCTGAACGCCGCTGCTGTGTTTGGCTCTCTCAGTCCTGGTTTGTAATAGTGATGTTCTACGGTTTAAAGCGCTGACCGGGTAGGGCATTATTGCTAAGGTTCGAGCGGACTTAGCTTACTCGAAAGCTTCGTATCTTATGTTTGATGTACTCATTCAGATGGCAGCCTTAATCGCCTGTGGCGTGTTATGGCGTGCCGTTACGCCTGGTGGGGTCAGCGTGGATACATTGCGCCTTGCCTTGACCACGCTGGTCTATTATCTGCTGCTGCCAGCACTGGTATTGTTAGTGTTATGGCAGGCACCGCTGGGATTGGAGTCACTGAAGATCTCTATTGCTGCGGTGGTTGGTATATTGATTAGCCTGTTGTTTGCCTGGCTCTGCTATCGTCGTTTTGATAATTCAGCCTTTATCGGTGCGGCAATCCTGGCGGCGGGATTTCCCAATGCAACATATCTTGGTCTGCCCGTGTTGGAGGCGACCTTTGGTGAGTGGGCGCGTGGTACTGCTATTCAATTTGACCTTTTTGCCAGTACCCCGTTGCTGCTGACCGCCGGTATCTTGATTGCACGCCATTATCGCGATGGAGAGATGGGCGGGGATGAAAGTCCACTGATTACGTTGTTGAAGGTGCCGCCGATCTGGGCGGCAATGGCGGCAGTGGTGCTGAATGTGGCAGGTGTGCAGATGGTACCAACGGTCGCTGAATTTCTTGATACGCTTGGTCATGGTGTGGTGACGTTGATGCTGTTGTCACTTGGTATGAGTTTGCGTTGGGATACCCTGCGGCTCAGGCGTATTCCGGCGATGATCCCGATGTTAGTGATCCAGCTGATGTTGATGCCGCTGGTGGTGTGGGGGATGGGCAGTCTGATGGGCTTTTCTGGTGAACATCTCACCGCATTGGTGCTCGAGGGAGCGATGCCCTGCATGGTATTAGGGGTGGTGATCTGTGATCGTTACGGCTTGGATACAGCGATGTTCGCTGCTATGGTGACGCTTTCGACACTGCTGAGTATGGTAACGTTACCATTCTGGTTTATGTTGCTAGTCGTTTGAATTATTCGCTAAATTATAGCGGCTTATAATGATAACTTAATTAATATTCTGGTTTAATATGGCGAAAAAAAGGCGTGGTTTTAGTGGCGATGACACCTTCTTCGATGAGGAGGGGGGCTTTGGTAGTGAGGGTGATGATACTCATGAGGAAGCGAAGAGTCGCTCTCAGCTGAAGCGCGAGATGCTGGCGCGGCGTGATCTTGGTGAGGCGCTAGTTGAGCTGAGTGCGGCGCGGTTGGCAAAAATTCCACTGAGTGAAGAGACGCTCGATGCAATCCACGACGGGCAGCGCTTTACGCGTCGTGCGCTTAAGCGCCAGCTCACGCGCATTGCAGCGTTGATAACAGAGTTAGAAGATGAGGCCGTGATTCGGCAGGCGTTGGAGCAGCTCTACCAGCCACATAGAGAAGAGGTGCGTCGGCATCACGAGGCAGAGCAGTGGCGCGATGCCTTGATTGCAGGTGATGATGCGCTGATGCAGTCACTGGTTGAGCGCTTTCCAGAGATCGATCGCCAGCATCTGCGTCAACTGACACGTAATGCGATCAAAGAAAGTGAGCGAGATAAGCCGCCAAAGTCAGCGCGAGCGCTTTATCAGTACCTGCACTCGCTTATTGTAAAATAATAATAAATAACAGTTAATTATGGTTGTTATTAAATGTTAATTATTCAATGAAGAGGCGCGTATATCATGAGTCATGATTTGTACTTAATGCCGCTATGCGTGATAAAATCCGACCACCTAAGTAGGATAAGCCGAAATAATTAATTGAAGGAAGTAATATGACTGTACGCTCGTTTCACCCGCCACAACGCACCTTGATGGGGCCTGGCCCTTCAGATGTCAATCCTCGTATCCTCGAGGCGATGTCGCGCCCGACCATCGGTCATCTTGACCCGGCCTTTGTGGGTATGATGGATGAGGTGAAAGGCTTGCTGAAATATGCCTTCCAGACTGAAAATGAACTGACGATGCCGGTCTCTGCACCCGGTTCTGCCGGGATGGAGAGTTGCTTCGTCAATCTTGTGGAGCGAGGCGATAAGGTTATCGTTTGCCAGAATGGTGTTTTTGGCGGGCGCATGAAAGAGAATGTTGAGCGCTGTGGTGGCATCGCAGTGATGGTTGAAGATAGCTGGGGTGATGCGGTCGATCCGCAAAAGCTGGAGGATGCACTGAAGGCTAATGCTGATGCCAAAGTTGTCGCGTTTGTTCACGCCGAGACCTCGACCGGCGCGCAATCTGATGCAAAGACCCTGGTAGAGATTGCTCATAAATACGATTGTTTAACGATCGTTGATGCGGTCACCTCGCTGGCTGGGACGCCACTGATGGTGGATGAGTGGAAGATCGATGCGATCTATTCCGGTACTCAGAAGTGTCTCTCGTGTACGCCCGGACTCTCTCCGGTCAGTTTCAGTGAGCGTGCGCTGGAGAAGATCAGAAATCGTCAGACCACAGGGCAGAGCTGGTTCCTCGATCTCAATCTGGTGATGGGTTACTGGGGAGGCGAAGGTAAGCGCGCCTATCACCACACCGCGCCGATCAATGCGCTTTATGGGCTGCATGAGTCTCTGGTGATTTTACAGGATGAGGGGCTGGAGAACGCCTGGGCGCGTCACCATAGACATCATCTTGCACTGCGTGCCGGACTGGAATCGATGGGGCTCAGTTTTGTGGTTGATGAGGCAGATCGTCTGCCACAGCTCAATGCAATTACCATTCCGGAGGGTGTCGATGATGCCACGGTGCGCAGCGCGTTGCTACGTGACTATAGTCTTGAAATTGGTGCCGGCCTTGGTGTGATGGCTGGCAATGTGTGGCGTATCGGCCTGATGGGGCACGCTTGCAATACACGTAACGTGTTGTTTTGCCTTGCTGCGCTTGAAGATGTGCTGGGTCGCGTGGGCGCCAAATACGAGCGTGGTGTCGCTGTGAATGCCGCTGAGCAGGTGCTTGCGGCTGCATAATCGTTGCCACTTTAGTGTGCTACCTGAAGACCCGCCTCGGCGGGTCTTTTTATTTGGCGAGGGGGGTTGATGTTGTTGTAGCCCTTAATCAGCGCTGTATGGCGTTGATGAGTCGGGCAGGGCCATGGATTTGATATTAATGCCGGCAGGCCTTAGGATGTAGCTTCACTGGAGGGTGAGGGGTGGCGATGTTGAATCGGGCTGAATCGGGAAGTCAACGTAAATGCGCCAGAGAGAGAATAACTTGTAAGACGAAATATCAATATGCTCAAAATCTTTAGAATTATTAGTATGCTCGAAGGGGTCTCGTTTCTGTTGCTGTTATTTGCAGCGATGCCCGCCAAATATTATCTGGGTGTGCCCGAGGCGGTCACGGTCATGGGCTGGTCCCACGGTCTCCTCTTTATGCTTTATGTCAGTTGTGCGGTGATGGTGGTGCAGCGTCATAAACTGCCAGACAGTACCACGGCATTAATCATGGTTGGCGGGATAACTCCCTTTGTCTGTTTCTATCTCGAAAAGAAACTGCGTGAGCTCTCCATGCAGCTTGTGCCAAAGATGGCGTGATATCGTGACATAAGTTTCACCTGCTTTTTATCCGGTCTTCCCTGATATGTAAAACTTTTTGTGCGCAGTTTTATCGCGCTGCGCTGCTATAATCCCCACTCTATTTATTGCTCATGAGTGAGTCGTTATGCTGTTAGTGATTTCCCCTGCCAAGACACTCGATTACGAAACGCCAGTTGCCGCTGCGCAACACACCATGCCCGACTATCTTGATGACGCTGCACTTCTGGTTAAGCGTGCGCGCCAATATTCGGTGGACGATGTGATGACGCTGATGGCGGTGAGCGAAAAGATTGCGACACTCAATGTTGAGCGCTTTAAGCAGTGGCGTCGGCCATTTACCCCAAAAAATGCGAGACAGGCGTTGCTGGCATTCAAGGGCGATGTCTATGTAGGCCTTGATGCATTGAATTTTGATGATGGTGATCTTGAGTTTGCACAACAACACCTACGTATTCTTTCAGGGCTCTACGGCCTGTTGCGACCGCTTGATTTAATGCTGCCTTATCGTCTTGAGATGGGACGAAAGATTGATACAGTTCGTGGTAAGAATTTATATGAATTCTGGGGGGAGCGTATTACACAGGGTTTAAATGAACAACTGCAACGGTGCGGTGAAAGGCATCTGATCAATCTTGCTTCAAACGAGTATTTCAAGGCGGTAAAACCTGAGTTATTACAGGCTGAAGTCATTACACCTCACTTTAAAGAGTACAAAAATGGTCAATACAAGGTTCTGGGTGTCTATGCTAAGAAGGCGCGCGGTATGTTGAGTCGTTACATTATTAAGCAGCGTATCACTGATCCGCAATTGTTTAAGGCGTTTAACCAGGATGGTTACTGTTTTAATTCGGCAATGTCGAATGATCATGATTGGGTGTTTACACGTAAAAAATAGTGGGTATCCGTCTCTAATTATTGTTAGTGCATTCTGGACTTTTTATGTTAAGTTCCCAATTTATATATCATTGTTAATGTTGACTGTTTTGTGGGGTATTTACGCGGAAAGGATTGTTCCTAATAATGCATTCTTTGTAATGCACTCTTTTCCCCCTGTGTCAGGATAGTTGTCAATAACAGTATGGTTGTCGACCTGGATGTTTGGTGAATAAAAATATTAATAATAAAACGCTTAATAAGCAGCATAGCTTGATCAATCTTGATTTGATCGATTCGCTGCAACGCCTTAATGATGCAAGTAACAGTTCATCCAGTCTTGAGCAGATGTTGGATAGCTCGCTTAGTGAAATCCTGGCAATCTTTCAATGTGACCGAGCATGGTTACTGCACCCTTGTGACCCTGATGCGGCATTTTTCGATGTTAAGATGGAAAAAACTGTGCCGCAATGGCCAGGGGCTTGTGCAGCGAATACTCCGGTGGAGATTACCCCTGCTCATAAGGTTGTTATTGAACAATTTCTTGCCTCGCCGGGTCCTGCCATCACTGATCTACGTGAAGCGACTTTTGAGCATGACATAATGGAGGCATTTTCGATCAAGACACAGCTTTCGGTGGTCATTGAAACGCGTATGGGTAAGCCGTGGCTGCTTGGCCTGCACCACTGTTCGCGCCATCACGATTTTAGTCATGATGAAGTGCTGATCTTTAATGAGTTGGCCAACCGTCTGGCTGAGGCGCTGAATAGTATGTTGGCGCTGCAAAATGCCCGTCGTAGTGAAGAGCGGTTTCGGAAGCTAGTCGAGCATGCACCGGAAGCAATTCTGGTGCTTGATGTTGAGTCCAATCAATTTACCGACGCCAATATGAATGCCGAAATTATTTTTGGGTGCTCACGTGAGCAGTTGATCGGAAAAAACTTTACTGAATTGAGCCCTTTGATGTTGACTGGTGCTGGGCGTGCAAGCGAACTAATCGAACAGCATATCGAGCGGGCCGTGGTTTCCGGTGAAGCGGCCGCCTTTGAATGGTTGTTTCATAATGCAGAACAAAACAGAGTCGTCTGCGAAGTCAGGCTGGTACGTTTACCGTCAGATAAAGGAGTACTACTGCGCGCAAGTGTGATGGATATCAGTGAGCGTAAGCTCAATGAATCAATCATGCACAAACTCTCAACTGCACTGCAGCAAACGGCAGATGCTGTGGTGATTACCGATCATGAGGGTATCATTGAATATGTCAACGCTGCGTTTGAGGTGCTTACCGGATATGATTTTAAAGAGGTGATTGGATCAAAACCTGATTTTATTGGTTCGGAGTCTCATAATAATCGTTTTCATCGCGAACTATGGCTGACAATCAAGTCTGGAAAAATATTCAATGACATATTGGTTAACCGGCGTAAGGATGGGGTGCTGTTTTATGAAGAGAAAACGATTACACCACTGAAAAATTCAGAAGGTGAAATTACTCACTTTATTTCTACTGGGCGTGATATCACAGATCGTATTGAGGCGCAGGAGCGTCTGCGATTTATGGCACACCATGATGCGCTGACACAGTTGCCTAATCGTTCCATGATGATGGATCGGCTTACGCAAGCTATTGCGCGTGCAAAGCGGGATGAGAGCCGTGTCGCAATTCTGTTTATCGATATTGATCACTTCAAGATGATCAATGACACATTAGGTCATGATGTTGGTGACAGTGCAATCAAAGAGATCTCCCGTTTGTTGCTTACCTCACTGCGGGCCTCAGATACTGTGGTTCGTTTTGGTGGTGATGAATTCGTGGTTCTGTTAGAAGAGATTAATCAACAGGAAGAAGTGACGCACCTGCTTCAAAAAGTACAGGCGGCACTGAGTGCTCCACTCCATATGCAAGGTCAGGAACTCTTTATATCGGCGAGTATCGGTGTGACGCTCTGTCCGGATGATGGGAAGGATGCTAATACCCTGTTAAAGTACGCTGATATCGCGATGTATCGCGCTAAAGAGCGTGGGCGTAATTGCTATGCATTCTACTCATCTGAGATGGGGGCGCGTGCTTATGAGCGCCTTACGTTTGAGACAAGTGTGCGTAACGCAGTTAAGCATGAGGCGTTTGAGCTCTATTACCAGCCACAACTCAGTGTCGACAGCGGTAAGCTGATTGGCGTCGAGGCACTGTTACGTTGGTTTCCGGAGTCAATGCCTGATTCAATGAATGACTCGATACGTGGAGTTTCTCCGGAATTATTTGTGCCGGTGCTTGAAGAGACAGGTTTGATTGTCGAAGTGGGCGAGTGGGTACTGCATTCCGCCTGTAGTCAACTTAAAAAAATGCAACTGTCATTTGATCCTGCGTTACAGATGTCCGTGAATCTGTCGAGTCGCCAGGTCAGAAATTCTGAGCTTGATAGTAAGATTGAACAGATCATTAGTGACTACGAGCTTGATCCCACCAAGCTTGAACTGGAAATTACAGAGACGCTGTTAATGGAGGAGCATCAATTGGTTTCTGAGATCTTGAATCGTATAGATGAGATGGGTGTTCGTCTCTCGCTCGATGATTTTGGTACTGGTTATTCGTCACTCAGTTATTTGAAACGTTTTCCTATCGATACACTGAAGATTGATCGCTCCTTTGTGCGTGATATCTGTGATGACCCCGATGACCGCGCGATTGTCACCGCGATCATTGCGATGGCGCGTAGCCTCAAACTTAATATTGTTGCCGAAGGAGTGGAAACTGAGGCGCAGTTGGCCTTTTTGAAGCATCAGCAATGTGATGCTGCGCAGGGCTTCTACTATAGCGAAGCGTTATGTGCGGACGAGCTCGGATCGTTTTTAACAGCTCGTTGAAATTAGATTTCGGCAGGTTTCGGAATGATAATCCTCGGCTTGTAAGTAAACTTATAGTTTTTGTAAAAGGCAGCCATTGATGGCTTGATGGTCTGTTGCATAAAGGCGCTGTCGATCCGCAGCCAGCGTTCTGATAGTGCATTATCAATCCGCGCTTCCTGGAGTGCTTCAGTCAACAGTTGGTGGCGCAGCGTCGCTAGTTCTTCTGTGATGTACATGTTTTCATGCGCCTGTTTAAGCGGCTTGCCAATGTACTCCGGGCCACCCATCTTTTCAGCCATGAATAATGTCTGGCGTGCTTCGATGGCCGCCTGATTGTGACCTTCAAAAAACTGTTTTAGCCAGTGATGTGCGTAGACTTTATCATAAAATATTTTGTGCACCTTCATTAGGGTAGAGTGGCCACCCACGGCATTGTAGAGAGAGTGCTTCATTGTAGTACCTCCTGTTACGATTTTGGCGTCACAATGTGGAGTGCCTTTAATTATAGCGCTAATCTTAAGAAGTTGGGGCTTCTATGCAGCTAATGGTGTCCACTGCTTTGAAAGGAGTCCATGTGGAAATAGCAGATACCCATAAAGATACCCTAATAACAAATGAATTGGACGCTGTACATCCCGGTCTATTGAGGTGTTATGCCTTGTTAAATTGAGGGTCGAAATATGTTACAACTTCATGTAAATTCAACTCACGCCTGTAATTATATGCGTACAAAAAATACGTTATCTTAATTGGTGTAATATTTTGTTTCTTGATATTACATGGTGATATATAGCTAATAACTAAGGATAGTGAAATGAAAAAGTTGTTTATTGCTTGTTGTTTGTTGTTTGTTGGTGCAGCTAATGCGACGGTAATTACTTATGGAGCAGGATCCGCAGTATCAAGTATTGATGCCAGGGCTGACTTTGAGCCGAGTGCTGCATTAAATTCAAACCCATATTCAGAGGATGGATTGCTTTTTTCAAGAACAGACTTATCCTTTAATAATAATGGATGTGGCTTTGCAAGCGGTACAGATTGTAGTGACCATCGGCCGTTTAGTAGTTTTTCTGGTAACTACATGTATGGGGTAGGGAACGGATTTTTCGACATTTCAACATCTAGTAGTAGTGATGTGCTTTTCGGACTTGAGTTTCTTATCGGCTCAGGCGAAGACAGCTTAATAGATCTTTCCTGGGAAACTTTTCTTGATGGCGTTCAAACAGATAGTGGCGCACTTGAAGTTGAGGCTGGAGTAATTTTAGGTTTTTCTGATGCTGTAGGTTTTGATATGTTGCGTTTTAGTGAAAATGGATTTTCCCAACTCGGCGCTGCCGCATTTGATTCAGTGAGGGCGCAGCTATCATCAACGACAAGTGAAGTGCCAGAACCAGCAAGTCTTACTCTTTTAAGTCTTGGTTTGGCTGGAATGTTTTTTTTGAGAAAAAAGAAAACTTCCTAATTAGGTGAATTCAACTTGTAAATGCAACTCAAGCGGCCGGATAGAGGGTAGACTGCGCTAGCCTATATGCCTTTCGTTTCGGCAAGAATGAGAGGCATCTATGAAGCACCATACGCAGCTTGCCCAAGCACTATTTTGCGCATCCATTGAGCAACGTCCTGGAATCGTTGATTCACGATAACGTTATGGCGATTGGGAACTTGATACCGTGACCGGCAAAAACCACCGTCAGGCCCTGGTGAGCTTGGTGGAACGTAAATCACGTTTAACGCTGGTTGCAAAAGTCGTCCGCAAAATAGCTGAGCAAGTTTCATCTGCCATTATTGAGCTACTAGCCCCTATCTCAAGCTGGGTAGATACACTCACATCTGATAATGGTCGAGAGTTCACCTAGCATGAATACATCGCGAAGAAGCTCAAAGCCAGGTTCTATTTTACGCATCCATTTTCATCCAGGGGGCGAGGCCTGAATGAAAATACTAATGGTTTGATCAGGAAATGCTTTCCGAAGAAACATGACTTCACAACGATTACTCACGAGCAAGTTGAGTATGTGATGGACAAATTGAATAATCGGCCCCGAGAATGCCTTGGCTTTAAAACGCCGAATGAGGTATTTTTCGGAATTAAACCAACGGCTCTCAAAATTACTTTAACGGAGGTAATTATAAAATGAAATTTATTCGTAAAAATATTATTGCTTTATTTTTCGTTTTCTCGTTAACGCCAGTCTATGCGATTAACGGCTTAGGCAGCGGTGACGATCTTGTTACAGAAGCGGAAGACGTACCTGCGGCAGTGGAAATTGTAAAGACCACTCTGGAAGCGCAAGGCTTTATTATCGAGCTTGTGGTTAATCATGAAGCAGCGGCGGCCAGTGTGGGTCTTGAACTAAGACCGACACAAGTTATTTTTGCGCGACCTTCAAAACGTGTTGAGCGTTCTTTACTATTTAGGTCGTCGACAATGGGTCTGGATATGCCGGTAAAGTTTTTGGTGTACGAAGATGTAGAGGGCGCAATTCGTTTAGAGCTTAATTCGCTTGGTTATCTGTTTGATAGACACGATCCCTACGTGTCTGACAGCACGTTGCGTGCATTGCAGCGCAGTTTGACATCCATCGGCGAAGTGGAAGATGGTGTTGTTAACGTAAAGAGTAACCAGTCTTTTGAAGACACGGTGAATACTTTACTTAGTGAGCTGGCAAGCAGAGGTTTCAGAATTCCGCTTACACTCGACTATAACGAGTCAGAATCGCATTCTCATCGCTACAGGCACCTGCCGGCACTAATCGTATTCGGCAATCCCAACGTCGGCACACCACTGATGCAGGAGCGACAAACTATCGCCATCGATTTACCACAGAAATTTCTGATCTGGATGAATCGAAGTGGCGATGTATTTATTTCCTACAACGATCCTGCATTCCTGACCGAACGACATGGTGTTGTTGGGCAGGATGCAAGAATCGAAGCTATTGCAAATGCGCTTGCAGCGATTGCGGCGATAGGTGCGGGAATATAGTGATTAGTTTAATCCGGGATCAGATCACGGTTGTTTCTAAATATTTTTCAGCTGATTAATCTCTGATCACAGGCATCAAAAAATCACTCATTGTGCGTGCAAATCAGGCGCTGCATTGGTTAAGATAGGTGAAACTCTTAACTCATTAGAATCATTGAAAATGACAATAAAATCTTCCTTTCTACTGTTGGCCACTATGTTGTTTTCACTGTTGTTGTCATCGGCTGCAATGGCCACCGATGACGCAGATTTTGACCGCTGGCTGGTTGAGTTCAAACAGGAAGCACGTGAACAGGGGGTCTCGGATGAGACCCTTGAAAAGGCCTTTGTCGGGGTTAAGCCGAGTCCACGGGTGGTGAAGCTTGACCGCTCGCAGCCGGAGACGATCCAGACCTTTCAGGATTATTTCGACAAGCGTGTGACGCCGTATCGTATTGAGCTTGGGCGTAAGCAATATCGCGAGAATCGCAAATTATTGCAGCAGATCGAATCACGCTTTGGGGTACAGGGGCGCTTTATCGTCGCCTTTTGGGGGATGGAGACGAGCTATGGGCGTTTTAGCGGCGGACATTATGTGATCGCGGCGTTGACCACGCTGGCCTATGATCCGCGTCGCGCGAAATTTTTCCGCAAACAGTTGATGGATGCGCTGATGATCCTCGATGAGGGTCATATCACCGTCGATAAGATGAAGGGCTCATGGGCAGGGGCGATGGGGCAGACGCAGTTTATGCCATCGACCTTTCGTGCCTATGCGATGGATGGTGATGGCGATGGCAAGATCAATATCTGGGAATCTAAGGCAGATGCCTTTGCCTCGGCGGCTAACTATCTATCCAGTATCGGCTGGCGCGATGACCAGACCTGGGGACGTGAGGTGACGTTACCCGAAGGTTTTGATCAGGCGTTGATCGAAGGTAAGGTTAAAAAGACGCTGTCGGAATGGCAGGCGCTGGGAGTGCGCAAGCTGTTTGGTACGGACCTCCCCAGGCGTGACCTGATTGCCACGGTAGTGCAGCCGGATGGCCCGGGTGAGCGTGCCTTTATCACTTATCCCGCCAATTATAGTGCCATACTCGACTGGAACCGTTCACACAAGTTCGCCATCGCTGTCGGTACGCTGGCGGATGCGGTTGCACGTTAAGCCACGTACCGCGTATGCCATCACTTTTTGAACTGCTGCTGCTCTGTGGCGTGGCCCTGGCGATTGCCTTCTGGTGGCGTACCAATGAACTAAAACAGGTCGCCTATCAGATCGCAAAACGTCGCTGCAATGAGAGCGATGTACAGTTTCTCGATGACAGTGTGGTGTTGTCGAAGGTCCGCTTTCGCCGCAATGATGAAGGTCGCGTGGCGCTGCTATGTCGCTTTAGCTTCGAATTTGCGACGCTAGGAGATGAACGCTATCGTGGCGAGATGCAGTTTCTTGGGCGAAGATTGCATTATGTCGAGATGGAACCGCATAAGCTATAAGTGAAAAAGGGGGCGTGAGGTGAAGAAGGGCATGTTGTTAATGTCGCTCGTGGGGCTTGCTATCGTTGCTGCGGCTGTGACCCCTTACTGGATTGGGGCTGAGATTGAAGATGAGTTTCGGACACAGAGTGAGCAGTTTCAACAACAGCTGGCAGTGTACCCCGGGGTCTCATTTGCACTCGACCACTACCAGCGCGATTATCTCACATCGACAGCAGAGACTACGTTTACGTTTGACCCCAATACGGCTGGCACTGCATCATCATCTTCAGCACAGCCGCCGATAGCGCCTTTCAGGTTTACGTTACACCACCAGATTAGCCATGGACCGTGGATCGACGCAAGATTCTCTCGCGAGACCATGGGTCAGGTCGTCACCACGCTGGTGGCAGGCGATGGACAGCAGGCGCTGTTGAATTTCTATTTTGGTGATCAACCTGCATTAGCGATGATCACCATACTTGAGTGGGCGGGGGGTATTAAGAGTGAGGGGCGCATAGCGCTTTATCGTGGGCGTGACCACACCGGCCAGTATGACGTGAAGTGGGGTGGTCTGCATTTTGAGATCGATGGTGACTGGATCGCGAGGCGTGGTGAGGGGCGTTTCAATAGCCCACGATTTGAATTCTCTAATGCCGCGCATGGGGTGTCGGTGGGTGGTCTGTCAGGAAAATTCAGTAGTTTTATATCGCCACAGGGGCTTGCGCTTGGCGCTGGTGATTTCTCCCTTGATATGTTCAAGGTGCGTGATGAAGGCGCAGACACAGTGTCACAACAGATTGTCATGCGTGACATGAAGATGGCGTATGATGCGCAACAACGTGGCGACGTGGTTGATGTGATGCAGCAGTTTGGCTTTAGGCTGCTGCAGGTCAACGGAAAGCAGTTTAACAACGGAACACTTCGTTATGAACTCAGCAACCTTGATGCGATCGCATTGCAGTTGGTGCAAAAACGTTATGAACAGCTGACTCAGGCACAGCTTTCAGATCCTGAACAGCTGCAGCAGGTGTGGTTACAAGAGGCGCAGACGCTGTTGCCAATGTTATTGCAGCAGGCGCCAGAGATCCATATCAGCAAAGCTGAGGTGACCACGGTTGATGGATTGATCAGTGCACGTCTGAAGTTGGCGATTGATAACAGTTTGCCACTGTCGACGGCAATAGAGTTACCCGCTGGGTTGCAGGCGCTGTTACCACTCATTCAGGTAGAGCTTGATCTGAAATTGCCAGTGACCATTATCGAACTGCAGGCGCGCAAGGCGCTGCGGGAAAAAATCGTAGAGCAGCTGAAGGATACCGAACAGACGATGACACCAGAACTGCTGGCTCAAGAAACAGGACGTGCCGCAGAGCAGATGTTGGCTCAGTTTGAGATCCAGAACATTATTCGCCGGGAGGGTGGATACTTCCGAACAGAGCTGCGTTATAGCCAGGGTCACTTGCACCTCAATGGTGTGGCCGCGGATAACTTGCTTAATATGTTGCCACCGCTGAAGGAGAGTTGATGGTGCGTGATCGTGCTCGATCCTCGCTAAGGCGTAAATTTTATTTGCTCATATTATCGTGTTGGTTGAGCGCTGGCTGCACCACAAAATTTACCGACCCCACACGTTTTGAAAGTCTTAGTGACGCTGCGCAGGCACTGGTGAAGTCGGCCTTTATCGGTATCGATGAAGGGGAGAATGTCGATCAACATATCCATGTGATCGGTTTTGGTGGGCGCGTTACCTTTTTTGAAGGGGTCGCCGGCTGTGATCAAACGCAGTTTGCTCGTTATCCAATTTATCTTAATCCGCGACGTTTGAGCTGGTTAAATCTGCCGCGCTTTATTCAGACTAAGGTGTTAATGAAAGAGTCTGGTATCAGTGATGCGCTGTTTGATGCGCTGGATAAAGATCACGCCAATGATCGTTATATTGATCGTCTGTATCAGTTGGTGAAACATTATCGTCCGGCTAGCAACAAGCCGGGGCATTTTTACCTGCTGGCAATGGCCGCCACGTATACTGATGCCGGCACGCTTGACTGGCAGCGTACTGATGTTCACGTTCCTAATGGTTATGTGATCAATCTTGCTCGCTGCCTGAACCAGAAATTCAGGATAGAACAGGCGATCGATTATGCGCCTTTTGCGGTGGTGGGTTCAGTCCATCCGGCTGACCCGAATGCACTGCAGCAGGTCGAAAGATTAAGGAATGCGGGAGTGCGTTACATTAAGTGGCTGCCCAATGTAATGCATATCGATCCGGCAAGGGAGGCGTATTCAGCGTTCTATCGTGCGCTAGCTGGCGACGAAGGTGAGGCTCCTATTGCACTGCTGACCCATACCGGTTTTGAGCATGCCACCGATGCGCCGCATGAGTGGCAGCAATATGGTAATCCAGTAGGCTACCGTAATGCGTTAGCTCAGGGCGTTAAGGTGGTGATGTCTCACAGTGGTTACAAAGGTCACAGTGAGCATGATGGCACAATGGTGCCTAATGCCGATCTGTTTTTCGAGATGATGGACATATACCCTAATGCAGAGAGTGACCTTTCGGCGATCACCTTTGTCGAGCCGCCACGTGGCAAGTCACTAGCGGCATTGTACACGCCGTCAAATTTACTGGTAGCACAGTTGAAGCGTATCTTACGGGAGAGTGAGCGTTACAGTGGACGAATGACCTATGGCAGTGACTACCCATTACCCGCTTCGAGGTTTCTTAATCCGAATAAAAACCTACAGGGTCACGATTTTATTACGCGTGATGAACGTAAGGCGCTGGATGAGATACAGCGTTTTAACCCGCTGTTATATGACTTTGTTCTGAAGCGTACGCTTCGCCTGCCGGGTGAGCGCGAGGTGAGGTTGCCAGATGAAATGTTCAAATACCACTAGCAGCACGCCAGATCAATCGCCCCTGTTGTTGGGGCGAGACTGGATTTGACTATAGAATTATTGCCTGGCGGCCTGTTTGAAGTCGAGGATTTTGCCACTGTTGTTGCCATATAGGGTTTCGATTGCCTGTCCCCGCCCCATTAAGATGTCAAGAAGGGCTTGCTGCTTATGTCCCATTTGCTGGGTGGATTCCCACATCATGTTTGAAATGGCGAAGAGTGCATCAGCCGGGTTTTTGGCACGTTTACGCACATGCTCTACTTTCCACTGAATTCCTTCGAGCCGTTTACGCAGTTCAGCAGGCGCGTTATTGATTAAATCAGCGATCAGTTTCAGGCGCATCTCTTCAAACGCCTCTGGGTCCTGTTGAGCAAGCTCCGCCCACTCGCTGGCTTGATCCTGATAGCTAATAACTTGTTCTGATTTGCTGCTCATTTTGACTGCCCTTGGTAGTAGCGTGATCATACTGCTGGCCGGTTGTGAGGCCGGTGTTATTGAGATCAGTCTAGCTACGGTTGATTTATCGAAAACCTACAATCTACAAATATGATTCTACACTATTTTATGACGTCTTGACTGTGCGTCAAAATATCAAATACTAATTAAAAACAGAAGGTTATCATGGCTAGTGATTTTTTGTCGGGATTTTGACGCTTCCGGGAGCATCGGGTTTACATGCTTATGTGATCAAGTCGGGGGTTGGTTATTGACATAAGATATCAGGCATTGTCAGCAAGGAGACAGCGGACTCGGGATGGCGATTTCAATCATGATTATCAATGCTTATCAGGGAAGGATCGATTTTTACTGCAGTGGAAGGTGTGCGGATGATGTCTTGATCTGATCTTCCATAGTGTTCTGGTCGAGAGATTGTAAATAACGGGGCCAGGGCGATCCGTCACCCTGGACCCCGTCGCCGACTAAAGAGCCGGCGTGTGGAGCAGCTAAGCAGCTGCTTTAACCTCAATCTTGCGACCTTCCTCCTGTGTTGATTTAACGGCCTGTCGCTTGATATTGATCGTTAAGACGCCATCCTTGAAGCTGGCATCGATATCGTCGGGGTTGGCGTCACGTGGCAGTGTCAATACGCGTTCGAAACTGCCATAGCTACGCTCGATACAGTGATAGTTTTCTCGTTCCTCTTTCTTTTCCTGTTGCTTCTCGCCACGTATTGTCAGGGTATTACCATCGACCTCGAGGTTGACATCTTCCCTGGCAACGCCCGGTATCTCGGCACTGATAACGTAGTGGTCTTCATTTTCCTTGATATCGAGATTTGGTTTGAGCGCAATTGAAGTCAATTCTGGCCACACACGGCTGCTATTCCAGTCGTTGAATAGTGAGCGGCCCGCAATGCCACTGAACGCATCATTAAAGAGGCGATCGATTTCATTATGCAGATGGCTGACAGGGGTGGTGATTGGCTGGTTTGGAACATTTCGTACAGGGAGGTCCTGCTGTTCTTCATGCTTAAACCAGTTCCATGGGGCATATTGTTTGATGTTCATCATGAACCTCCTTTATACCTAACCGGTCTATTGGAGCCTGAAATATCCTAATAGATGTCTACATTTGATACCCTATTGCAGCAGAAATCAACCCATAATTTTACTAAACAGGGACGTTTAAACTGTTTTTTATGGAATGTTTTTTGTATGTTTAATTGAGAACATCGACCAGCAAAAATAGTGCCTTCAGGTCTTACTTAGATTAAGGAACCTCTGATGAATTACATTGTATGTCATTGCGAGCGAAACACGGCAATCTCGACGCTATAAGAATCATCGAGTTATGAGATTGCTTCGTCGCTCCGCTTCTCGCACCACAGGGCACTTCCTTCGGTCGCCTGACAATTAATCAGAGGTTCCTTAAAACATTCCACAGACCCAACGCACTGATAATGACGAGGACCGCTCCGACCACCTGTTTAAAGCGCTGATCATTTTTTAGAATAGTTTCGTGCGCCTTTAGCCCGATGACATGGCCGATGGCGGCAGCAGGCAGTAGCATCAGTGCGCTCTCCAGTTGCAGTGGGACACCGAGGGCGGCGAAGGTAGTCATCTTGATAGTGACCAGGCAGAACCACAGTACAAATAGCGTATTGCGTAACTGTGAAAATGAAACATTACGCATAAATACCGCGACCATTAACGGCGCACCTGTGAGGGAGGTGCCGGCTACATAACCGCCAAAGACAAGCAGTAGCTTGTCACTCCATTTTTGTTGGCTGTTGATGGATAGATTTAATAACCACATCAGGGCATAAAATAGCGACACTGAATAGATGAAGAGCAGTAACCATTGATTGGGCAGAGTGATCAGCCCGAGGACGCCGATCAACGCGGGCGGTATGATGAACAGGGCTGCCTGTTTCAGATAATGCCAGTCGACGTGGTTGAGCCGTGTGCGTAACGTGAGTGCAGAGAAAAAGAGCAGATGCGCGCCAATTACGGGGAGCCAGAAGATCGGCTGATCGTGGATGAAAAGCATCAGTGGTAGCCCCAGCGCCGCGCCACCAAAACCGAGGCCACTACGCACAAAGCCGGTCCACGCAAACAGCAGTGCCACGAGCACAAGCTGGGTGGTGCTGAAGTCGAATAACAGGGAGTTCATCGGTAAATTGGGAATAAGTGCGGGTATCAGTATCGAGTGGTAATGATACCATATTAAGCGTTGAGCTTATTGGAGGGGAGATGATTGGGAATACATATGGTGCTGGTGAGATGTCATAAATTAGCTGTTGAGTGAAATGATGGTGACTACTTCAGAAAAAGTGCTTTTGGTAAGCGCGTGTCTCTTAGGCGAGACGGTTCGCTACGACGGCAAGGCCCTCCCGCATACGGAAATTTCCAGACTGTGCGATCAGGGCTATGTGCTGCTCCCATTTTGTCCTGAGGTTGCCGGTGGTCTGCCGGTACCTCGCGCAGCGGCAGAGATCTGCAACGACGCCGATGCCTCATCACGGCGTTGTGTGAAAAATTGTTGTGGTGCTGATGTGACGGCACAATTTTATAAAGGCGCTGCGGCAGCGCTGGCGCAGGTGAAGGAACATGGCATTACCACTGCAATTCTCAAAGAAGGAAGCCCCTCCTGTGGTAGTCGAGAGATCTATGATGGCAGCTTCAGTGGCCAGCGCATCGCTGGTGAAGGCATTACCACAACATTGCTACAGGCGCATGGGGTACGTGTGCTGAGTGAACTCCGTCTGGATGAGCTCTGAAGATTGTCTGGCTATAGTCATTCATCAACAGCGTAGAAATCCCGCCATCGCGCGAATCATGTAGTCGTGGTCAGTAGCACCCGCGCTTTCGCGTATGCTGTGCATCGCCCACATTGGATTACCCACATCGAGTGAACGTATCCCTGTTCTTGCAGCAGACATTGGCCCGATAGTGCTGCCACAGGCGAGGTCGCTACGGTTGACGAATTTTTGATAAGGGACCTGCGCTGCTTCACAGATAGAGACAAACAGCGCCTCGGTGTGGGCATCAGTCGTATAGCGTTGGTTGGTGTTGATCTTGATGACAGGGCCACCATTGATGATCGGCTGGTGTTCCGGTTCATGTTTATCGGTGAAGTTAGGGTGCCACGCATGGGCCATGTCGGCACTGAGCATATAGCTGTTGGCGATGGCCTGGTGGTGGCTCTGCGAGCCGTCATCAAGGGTAGCGCTGATGCGATTCAATACATCGCTGAGAAAGCTGCCATCGGCCCCTTTGGCACTGCAACTACCAACCTCTTCGTGATCAAAAAAGGCGATGGCCTGCGTTGCCGCAGTTGGTTCGTCGAGTGTTTCGTTCAGTGCCAGTAGTGCTGCATGACAGGATGCCAGGTTGTCCAGTTGACTGTTGGTGATGAATGCCTGATGGGCGCCAAAAAAGGCACCGGGTTGCGTGTCGTAGACGGCCAGCTCCCACGCAAGGATTGCTGCCTCATCTACCTGTAACCGTTCGGCGACAAGTCCTTTGAAATCTACACCGTCATTTGCGTGTGAAAAGATCAGTGGTAGTTCATCCTGTGCATTGAACTTCAGGCCACCTTCGTTGACCCCTCGGTTGAGGTGGATCGCGAGATTGGGCAGGCGCATAATCGATTCATTGATGCGCAGCAGGCGTGACTCAAACGCCTGCGGCCCATCCCCAGTTTTAATGCTGACACGTCCCGCCAGTGAAAGATCGCGATCGGCAAAGGTCGCGATAATGGGTCCGCCGTAAACCTCGACGCCAAGGCGCAAATACGGCCCTTTCTTTTGTGCTGGATTGGGCTTGATACGTAGTCCGGGCGAGTCGGTGTGTGCACCGATGATGCGATAGCCACTTTCACTCGGCGCCTGTGTCCCGACAACAAAGGCGATGATCGAAGATTCATCGCGTATCGTGTAGTAACGTTTCCCCGCGGTCAGTTGCCAGTGCTCCTTTTCCAGAAGCGGTTCGAAACCGTGCTGTTGCAGTATCGCAATGGTACTGTCGACTGCATGCCATGGGCTGGGGCTGTTATCGATAAAGTCGAGGAGTTGTTGTGCCTGGTTCATCTGCCACTCTTGAGTCGTGATTTATGAATGTATTAATCTACCACGTGTTGGCAGGGGAGTCCTGCTGTTGGATAGATAGATTTAAGAAACCGCTGACTTTTGGTGAGCGGATTTGCTATTAAAGTTAGCACTCCTTAAGCTGTTGCTCTGAGATGACAGATAAGAAAAATCGACAATTAACACATACGGATCATCACGCAGGCGATGGGCGATTGCCGCTGATTTTGTTGCTGGACGGTGTGAGCGATCCAACCAATGTGGGTGGAATTTTTCGTATTGCAGATGCCCTGGGTGTTGAGCGCCTTCTCCTTTGTGGCCACACCGTTGTACCGCCTAATCGACGTTTGACGCGGACTGCGCGTACGACGGACAAGGTGGTTGCCTACGATTATTGTGCAGACCCCGAGGCCGAGCTGATGAGGCTGCGTGAGCAGGGCTACCACTTGATTGCACTGGAACTCACTCAGCATAGCGTCGACCTGAAAACGGTCGATTATGGTACGTGGGGCAAAATCTGTCTGATTCTGGGTGCAGAGCAGGCGGGAGTGAGTTCAAGGCTGCTTGAAATCGTTGATCAGACAGTTCATATTCCGATGCAGGGTCTGAACTCTTCGATGAACGTCGCGACTGCCTGTGCCATTGCAGTCCATGAGATTGCCCGTCATCTATAGGTGGTTATAGCGGGTGTTTATGTAGTACCCCAGTTGGGGGAATGATTATATTTGGGGAAGGGGATGAAGAAACTTAAAAATGAGGTTGAATTGATCAAGGCCGCCATCACTGCTGGCGTCCGCTACGCCGAGGCGCGTGGCGCGGCACAGTTTGAAAGCGCAGATTCGGTTAATGACAAGGCGCTCTATATCTACCGCCTGCTGGTGCATGACAAGCTGATTCAGGCCATGCCGGAGGATCAGGTCTCGCAAAAATCGGTGAAGCACAAACTGGCGATCTGGTATGCAAAACAGCTGCCGGCAGATCACCCGTTGTTGCAGTAGCGTCTATTTTTCGACTAAGCAGATACCCACAGCGCATCATCCATTTAAATGCTATAAGTAAAGACTTGGTCTTACCCCGATTTAACGCACACTCAGTTAAGCAACAAATTGTTCTTCAAAGTCTACCGGTGATTGGTAATCAATGTAAGAGTGTTTTCGTTGCCGGTTATAAAATATTTCAATGATGTATAAAGATAAAAATCGCAGACAATACGCACGCTATCGTACTCAGCAGCTTTTCATTGAAGTGAAAGTGCCTGGGGTTGACCGGCACCCTGATCGAGTCAAAGGGATTGATTTCAACGCGCATGGACTGGCCTTTATTGTCAGCGCACAGCAATTTGATATCGGTGAGCAACTGGAACTCAACATCAGACTGGAGAAAATACACCTTACCCAGCTCATCGCTGAGGTGCGCAATATTCAGGATGATCGCTATGGGGTTAAGTTTGTTTTCACTGCGGAGCATATGAAAACAGCGGCGGTACTGGATGGCCTTGAAGAGATTGCCAGGATCCTCAACGCCTCCCACACGGCTGTCGTTGATACTGGATTGCGTAAAACGAAAAAACGCGACCGTTTCAGCGATAAGTGGTAGCTAATCGGGATCGGCTTACAGCTGATACTGGTATGATCTCAGTTCCCTTAATGGAGAATTGCTATGTGGATTGAGATCATTTTTTTACTTATTTTCAGCATTGGCGTCGTGGGTTTAATCACTTCCCGTGCAGTAGACACTCACATTGAGATCAACGCGTCGGCTGAAGAGATCTGGCGTGTGCTCACCGATTTTCAGGCTTACGGTGAATGGAACCCTTTTATCGTGGCGATTACAGGTCCTGTTGAGGCGGATAAACAAATTTCTGTTACGATTAAACTGCCTGTTGGTTTGAAGATGGATTTCAAACTGTTGTTGCAGCAGTTGAATCCAAGCAGAGAGATGATATGGATCGGTACAACACTTGCCCGAAATATACTGGATGGTCGACATTACTTTGTCATTGAGTCGATATCGGATAACAAGGTTAAGTTCTCTCAAGGCGAGAGTTATCGAGGTGTGTTGCTTTACTTTTGTTGGCCCTTCATCCAGTGGAGTGTTTCTAAAAGCTTTGCTGACATGAATCATGCATTAAAGCGAAGGGCTGAGAATGGTTAGGTCCGGGAAAGGGGAAAGGGGAAAAGCGGCTGGCGCCTTTTCAATAGTATATGAGGAGTGCTGATGTCTCTATCGTTGGCTTGAAGCTGGAGAATTGAAAGATTAAAGAAGGTAACGACGCACGGTGGTGCGATTGATGTATGAGAAAGGCCTCGGGTGCTCATCACCCGAGGCCTTTTTTATTAATGCATTGCGTGCAGTTTATGTTTGTCGTCTGAACTTGCTTTGTGGTTGAGGTTAAGCAGGATGTTGGCCAGTTCGCGCTCGTTTTCTGAAGCGCTGGAGTCTTTGGCGATTTTTTTCAGTTTTGCTTTATCACTACCACTCACTTTATGGTCCAGGTTGATCATCGCCTGCGCCAATGCTTGGGCATGTGCTGAGGCGTGGCTGTCATCGATAATCATCTGTAGCTGTTTCTTTTCAGCACTACTGGGGTGATGGTTGAGGCCTGCCAGGATGGATGCCATGGTTTTGATTCCGCCATGACCTTCACCTGCCACTGCGGCGTGGGATGCGAAGATCATCAGGAAAGCCAGGGATAAGCCGAGTTTTCTGGTCATGATTGAATACCTCCTTTTTTACTGAGTGACATAGTTAGAATGGCTAACTATAGCGTTTGCATAGGGTTTTGGGTACGGATTTATAACCCTTCAAATAATGTAATTACTTTCTAGTTACTTTTCAGTCAATTCCAGAGATTAGATACTATTGGATTAAAAAAGTTCGACATCGCGCTTCATTTTCTTTCTCTATTTTTACGGCCTCTTTTAACACTTCGTCGGCCGACCTCCCTGAGAGAATCGCATCGAACATTCTTTGGTCGGCATCGAGTGTGTCTTTAGATTTGATCATCTTCTGTAGGCACTCCATTCATAGGGGCTATAGGCGTGCTTCAAGCCAGAGATGATTTCAGAGAGCGATTTCAGGAACATCGAGATGTGATTCAGGCGTTGGGTGAGTTTGTCATAAAACTGAAGGCCATAATGGCTGATTGCACCTTCTCATCGACTGCCTGACAGTTGTTGAGGATCGTGTCATGAGGCGCCTCTTTGGGCAGATCCTTCTCCGAGATCAATTTGACGTAATAATCTTCACGGGCGGCACCGCTTTGAAATCCATAAGGCGCTAAACAGGCGCTGGGTGTTCGCTGAATCTTGCACCCAAAGGGCATAACAGATTTGAATATTTTAGATCAGAACCTGCTTCGTTTAGCGTAAAACAGCGGTTTCCTAGATTTTCTCCACTCGACTGGTGTGATCCGCTATAATCGGCTGCTTTATCCTGTGCCCTGGGCTTTGGCGCCGTGTTACTAAGGTGTCTCGATGGCGATCGGCCTGGTGGGCGGGTTTTGGTCAATATTTTTGTATTTCTGGCTTTGTAGGATGGTGTTATGAGTGATGCTGTATTGGGGATTGATTTTACACTGGGTTATTACAGTAGTGATCGTAAAACCGGTAAGGTATGTGTGGTTAAACGGCGCAATGGCGAGATTACCATCAACTGTCTCGGCGTGGAGCCAGAGAGCGGCCTTGAAAAGGCGCTGAAGCCGATTTTTGTCGGCCTGACTGAAGAGCATCGTTTTATTCTGCTTGATCCTGAGACCAAGTCGATTCGTATTCAGGGCAATTTTCCGGTCGATGCCTTTCCTGCCCATATCTATAGTGATCCTAATTCAAATTGTGACTGGTTCATGAACGATGGCGATAAGGAGAGCGGTAACGACACGGTCAATTGTGGCGATATGGGTTCATCGGTGATGGTGATCGAAAATACCGCCAGCGTTTCGGCAAAACACCTCGCGACCGTTTGCGTTGGCCGTGGCCACCACCAGGCCTGTTTTGTCTCTCCATCTGAGCAGTCCCCCAATGTGCCTCATACCGCTTACATTAGTAACCTGAAAGATGGCACGGTGTCAGCGATTGGTAATGCCCCTGACAATGAAGCGACCTACCTTAAAGTGATCGCGACCATCGATCTGTGTGAGGCTGACAAAGAAAAGGATGGCCGCAGTGCGGCGCCCTGTAACGCCTTTCCTCACGGTCTGGTCTATTCGAAGATTTCAGGGAAGCTCTACAATCTGAATAACGGCTACGGCACGATTGCGGTGATTGACCCCGCGACCAATGAAATTGAGGAACGTATTGCGTTCAAAGGCCACAGCAATCTGTTTGTGACACCTTGCGGGCGGTATATCTTTGGGCGCGGCGCAGACCGTAAGTCGGACCCTGAGCATGTGGTGGCAAAGCTAACGGTGCTGGATGCAGCGACACATAAGGTGCTGGATTCGGTCGACCTGCCGGATATCTACATCAGTAAATATTACTTTAACCGCGATGGTAGCAAGCTCTATTTGACGACCAGCAGTTCTGGTAGCCCGGAGCAGCTGGCTAACCTCAAGAGTGATGCATTATTGATTTTTGATCTGACCAGGCTGCCTAAGATTACTTTGGCCGCTGAGCTTGCACTTGGTTCATCATCGGGATCGCTCGCTTTTCATGGTGAGGGTGATACCACGCAGCTGGTATTTTCATCTAACTCTGAAGCGGGCGCGCTGGTGATGATTGATGGCGACGACGATGCAGTGCTGGAGACGATCACGGTGACGGAGGGAGAACCACATTCTCGAGTGTGGTTGGCCTAAGCAAGCGCCAGGGACCTTCTGATTAGGGATCTTCTGATTATGTTTTGTCTCCTGCGAGTTTTCATTGGAGATGTTTTTTTATAAACAATGGTGATTGAATATTATGAACGTAGCGATTTACTGTATTGGCGCATTTGCGATTATCGTCTTGTTGATCGAGTTGTCCTCTGGCGCGGTCAGTAGTGGGGTGGGGCTGGGTCTGGCTATCCTGTTGGTGATCGTGGTGCCTTTCTTTCTGGCAGTGAAGATCGGAAAAAAAGAGCGCGCAGAGCGAGCGGCACGTGAAGAAGAGGAAGCGGGTAAATAACTTCTCTGTTGGATTGGCGAGTGATCCCTCTGTTATTTGAGGCTGATCGCTTGCCTGTTTGGATGCACTATTGATTTGATTTGCCTTGATCAAGTTAATGTGATCTCTAGATATTACGGCTTATATTTTTGTTATATATAGTCTTTGTTTAATTTAAGTGTTGAACCCTCTAAGATGAAGTCAACTGAACTGCTTGCTCCTGCGGGCACCCTGAAAAATCTGCAATATGCGATCGGCTACGGGGCTGATGCGGTTTATGCCGGCATGCCGCGCTATAGTCTGCGGGTGCGCAATAACGACTTCAGCAATGTCGAAACCCTCGCGAGCGGCATTGACACTGTCCATGCCGCGGGTAAGCGTTTTTATCTTGCCTGTAATGTGCTGCCGCACAACAGTAAGGTGAAAACCTTTATGGACGATATCAAAGCAGTGGTTGAGCTTAACCCTGATGCGTTGATCATGGCAGACCCGGGGCTGATCATGCAGGTGCGCGAACGCTGGCCTGACCTGCCTGTGCATCTCTCGGTGCAGGCCAATACCGTGAATTACGCCGGGGTGAAGTTCTGGCAATCGCTGGGATTGAAGCGCATCATTTTGTCACGTGAACTGTCACTCGATGAGATCGAAGAGATTCGTCAGCAGTGCCCCGATATGGAGCTGGAGGTGTTTGTCCACGGCGCGCTCTGTATCGCTTATTCGGGGCGTTGTCTGCTCTCTGGTTATTTCAATCGCCGCGATGCCAATCAGGGGACCTGCACTAACTCGTGTCGTTGGCAATATGATGTCAAGGATGCAAAGGTCGATATCACGGGTGATACAGTTGCCCTTGCTCAACCTGAACCGCAAGGTGCAGCGGCTGAGGAGCAGGTCTATCTGCTGGAACAGGCCGAGCGCCCTGGTGAATTGATGCCGATCGAGGAGGATGAGCACGGCACTTACATCATGAATTCTAAGGATCTGCGTGCGGTTGAGCATGTCGAGCGCCTGGTGAAGATGGGTATCGATAGTCTCAAGATTGAAGGTCGTACCAAATCCCATTATTACGTCGCGCGTACTGCGCAGACCTATCGCCATGCGATCGATGATGCGCTTGCGGGTCGCGCCTTTGATGAGCGTCATCTCGGCGTGCTCGAAAACCTCGCCAGTCGTGGTTACACCGATGGCTTTTTTAAACGCCACCACAGCGAGGAATATCAGAACTACATGCAGAATCATTCCGACAGTCTGCAACAACGGTATGTCGGCGAGATTACCCACTACAACGCGGCCGAAGAAGTGGCGGAGGTGGAGGTGAAAAATAAATTTGCAGTGGGTGATGAGCTGGAATTGATTTTGCCTGAGGGTGGCCGCACGTTTACCCTTGCTGAAATGCGCAAAGAAAATGGTGATCTCATCGATGAGGTGCCTGGTAGTGGCTACCGAGTAAGGATTCCGCTGCCCAATGAGGGCATTGATTATGGGCTGGGGTTGCTGGCTAAGAATTTGTGAATTGATTGATGTCGCTGTTGTCTTTTGCTTTGGGATTATTACTGTCACTGTTGAGCGTGAATGCATTTTCAGCCGAACGCCCACAAGATCATCTGCATTCAGATAAACAGTGTATTAGTTGCCACAAGGAAGGTATCGCTGAGCTGGTAAAGGTGTTGACGCAACCGCAGGGTAGTTGTACGCAATGCCATACCGAACAGCAGATTAAAGCGGGTGATTTTTCATCTGCGCTGCCATTGAGTGATGAAGAGGGCGTTGACTCAGCGCTCAAACTGAGTGCCGATGCTGGCATGGTATTGCCGCTTTACTATGCCCAGTCGCGTATTGGCGCGGCTCCTAATGAGATGGTCGAGATCCCGGCGGGGGCATTTATGATGGGCACCAATGGCCGTCTTCCCGATGAGGGGCCGCTGCATGAGGTCTATCTTGATGGCTATCAGATCGACAAGTATGAAGTGACCAATCTCCAGTACGAAGCCTATATTAAAGCAGCGAATAAACGTTCCCCCGCGCATTTCAGAAATCGTACTTACCCTGAAGGCAAAGCGGATCACCCTGTCACGTTCGTTGGCTGGGATGATGCCGTCGCCTATTGTGAATGGGTGGGGAAACGTCTGCCTAGCGACCAGGAGTGGGAAAAGGCAGCGCGTAGTAGTGATGGCCGCACCTATCCGTGGGGCGACGTGTTTGATCCCAAAAAGAGTAACAATCCGGTGCGTTGGCGCGCAGCGGGAGAGAGCGGTGATACCACGCCGGTGGGCGCATTTGCGAAGGGCGTGAGCGTGTATGGATTGTACGACACCTCGGGTAACGTCTGGGAGTGGACCGCTTCCTGGTACGCGCCGTATCCGGGCAATGAAGTTGCTTCAGAGAGTTATGGTGAGCGATATAAGACCCTCAAGGGTGGCTCATGGTTTGATTGTTCATTTTATAAATGTGGCATCTCGGCACCGTTGTTCAATCGTGCCTTTTTTACCAAGCGCACCAAAAACGATACCTTTGGTTTTCGTTGTGCAAAAGATGTGATGGCATCAGGAGTGGGGGAGTGATGTACAGAATAAAGTGGTGGCTGTTGATATTGGCCAGTGGCGGTCTGATGGCGTGCGATAAAAATCCGGGACTGGATTCTGCTGAATCAGTGGCAGCCAATAAGCCAACGAGTGCGGCGACAGCCACGATGGCCAATCAGCCAAAACGCGCTGCCAAAAAAGCACCGCAAGATATGCTCAGTGAGGAAGAGTTACAGCTAGGTAAGGCCTCACCTACTACCATCGCGATCTCAATGGTGACGGTGCCTGCGGGTGAATTTATCATGGGCAGTAATAAAGTCGATGATGAGGGGTTGCAGGAGCGTTACGGTTTTTCCACGCCGTTGTTTGTCAATGAGCATCCAGAGCATAAACGCAAACTGGGTGCGTTCATGATCGATACCTATGAAACCAGCAATGCAGAATATAAGGAATTTATTCTCTCTACCGACCGCCTGTTGCCTTTTTTATGGGGCCAGAATGGCTATGGTTTGACCATGGAAGAGGCGAGGCGTATGGCGCTTACGCGCCTGCGTGAGATCGCCGCCAATGATTTTAAGCTCGATATGGACACCCGCGTGATGGAACGTGAGGCGCTGATGGCTGCGATGGTCGAGGCGCAAAAGAAGCTGGATCTGCTGCCGGTGACCAATGTGATCTGGCAGGAGGCGCTGATCTATTGTCAGTGGCGGGGTAAACGTCTGCCGCGTGAAGCCGAGTGGGAGCGCGCAGCCCGTGGCAGCGATGGGCGTGAATATCCATGGGGTAATCAGTGGGATGTGACGATTACCAATACCGGTGATGACTCTGACTGGGAGGAGGGGATTGCCCCGATTGGCGCTTATCCCGGCAATAAATCTCCGGATGGCGCGTTCGATATGGCGGGGAATGTGTGGGAATGGGTCGCTGACTGGTATCAGCCATATGAAGGCTCAGACTATCAGAGCGACCTTTTTGGAGAGAAAAACAAGGTGATTCGTGGTGGCGGCGGTGGTGTAGGACATTATGCATTGAGTATGTTTTTCCGTGGCGCGGCACGCCAGTTTGCCGAGGTGGAACTACGTTCGGAAGATGTCGGTTTTCGTTGCGCGAGGGATATTTAGTACTATTTGATCGATTGTCGGTTTTATCGGGTTAGTTTCTCTAATTTATTGAAATGACAGGTGTGATGAGAACAATATCGCTGGATGAGTTATTGATAAAAAGGGTATTCATCCATATAATACCCCACGTGCAGCGAACTGCTGCTGTTAGATATGGGTTTGAGTAAGTGGTAATGTATGTAAGTTGTTGATTATACATTGGTATGTAGCCGCTTTGTTGATCGAGCGGCATTTTGATGTCGTGTGGGTTGGCATCAGACAGAAGATTTTTGAAAGTGGGCCTTGTGCCCATTTTTTGTTTTTAGGCCTTTTATTAGGTATGGCGGAGAGATGGCGGGTCGAGCGCACACAAAATTAGAGGAGCTCTTGAGCCCAGTGGTGGACTCTCTGGGTTATGAATTTGTCGGGCTGGAGTATTTGCCACAGGGGAAGCACTCGCTGTTGCGTATCTATATAGATAAGCCGGAAGGCATCACGGTTGATGACTGTGGTGCCGTGAGCCACCAGATAAGCGGTGTGCTGGAAGTTGAAGACCCGATTAGCGGCCACTATGTGCTGGAGGTTTCTTCACCCGGGATCGATAGGCCGCTGTTTAAATTCGAGGATTTTGAGCGATTTAGCGGCAATAATGTGCAGATCAGGCTGCAAATACCGTTAGAGGGTCGACGTAATTTTAAAGGGTTGCTGCAGGGAGTGCAGGCAGATGATCAACTGGTGGTGCTGGAGGTCGATGATGAGATCGTCAGCCTGCCATGGGACAGGATAGAAAAGGCCCGCTTGATTGTGGAATAAAGGATCAGCAGAATATTGGTATCGGCATGCTTGCCAGTACCGGGATTGAGATAGAGGCAGTATATGAGCAAAGAGATATTATTGGTTGTTGACGCAGTCTCCAATGAAAGGGGAATTGCCAAAGAGGTCATTATTGACGCTATAGCGATGATATCGCGGTGCGTGTCTCTATTGATCGTGAAACGGGTGACTATGAGACGTTCCGTTACTGGAATATCTATGCGGATGACTCAGAAGAGATCGAAGAGGCCATAACCCAGCTGACCCTGAGTGAGGCCAGAGAACGTGACCCTGACGCAGTAGTGGGTGGCCGGATTGAAGAGCCAATTGAATCGGTTACCTTTGGTCGTATCGCCGCACAGGCTGCCAAACAGGTGATCATGCAGAAAGTTCGCGAAGCCGAGCGTGCGCAGGTCGTCGAGCAGTATAAAGATCGTGTGGGTGAGCTGGTGACCGGTGTGGTTAAGCGCGTTGAACGGGGTAACGCGATCCTCGATCTTGGAGGTAACGCGGAGGCGCTGGTCTCACGTGAAGACATGATCCCGCGTGAAGCGGTACGAGCAGGTGATCGTTTACGTGGTTACCTGCAGGATGTCCACTCCGAGCAGCGTGGTGCTCAGCTCTTTATTAGCCGTACTGCGCCAGAGTTGTTGGTTGAACTGTTTAAGATTGAGGTACCAGAGGTCGGCGAAGGGCTGATTGATATCCTTGGTGCGGCGCGTGATCCTGGGCTGCGTGCCAAGATTGCCGTCAATGCCAATGATGAGCGCATCGATCCTGTGGGTGCCTGTGTCGGTATGCGCGGTTCACGGGTGCAAAGTGTCTCGAATGAACTTGGCGGTGAACGCATTGACATCATTCTGTGGGATGAAAATCCAGCACAGTTTGTGATTAATGCCATGTCACCGGCGGAAGTTGAATCGATCGTGGTAGATGAAGATGCGCACAGCATGGACCTGGCGGTGGGCGAAGAGCATCTGTCACAGGCAATTGGTCGCGGCGGACAGAATGTGCGTCTGGCAAGTCAGTTGACCGGCTGGGAACTCAACATCATGACCGAGGCGCAGGCGGAAGAGAAGAGCGAGGCCGAAGGTGAAACACTGAAAAATCTCTTTATGCAGCACCTGGATGTGGATGAAGAGATTGCATTGATCTTTGTACAGGAAGGTTTTTCCAGTATTGAGGAAGTGGCTTATGTGCCCACTAAAGAGCTGCTAGCGATCGAAATGTGTTGCTGACGCGTGAGATCGCGACGGAAGAGAAGATTGGCGATGTCGAGCCGGCTGCCGATCTGTTGGCAATGGAAGGAATGGACAAGACACTTGCTTATCAGCTTGCCAGCAGTGGCATCGTGACGCAGGAAGATCTGGCGGAGCAGGCGGTTGATGAGCTGCTTGAGATATAAGTGATGTATGAGGAGCGCGCGAGCGCATTGATCATGGCTGCACGTGCACCGTGGTTTGAGAACGAGCAAGTCAATCAAGGTTAAAATCGGTAGAGACGCATGGCTGAAGTTACGGTAAAACAACTTGCTGAAGTAGTTGGCATTCCAGTGGATCGATTGATTGCCCAGTTAGGTGAGGCAGGTCGCTCAATCAAGGATGAAAACGAGTCGATAAGTGATGAAGATAAGGTAGAGCTGCTGGGTTATCTGCGCCGTAGTCATGGTGAGACCGACGCTCCCGCGAAACGTGAGCCCAAAAAGATCACGTTGCGACGCAAGACCGTTAGCGAACTGGAGCAGAGTAGCACCCAGGGGCGTGTTAAGAAGGTCAAAAAGGTCAATGTTGAGTTTCGCAGCAAACGGACCTATGCCAAGCGTAGCGAACTAGCTGCTGAAGAGGAAGCCGCTAACAAAAGCGAAGAAAGCAAGCTTGCCGAAAGCAAAGAACTGGAAACCGATCTTGCGGAAAAGACTGCCGTAAAGGAAGAGCTTGCGCGGCAAGAGCGTGAGCTGAACGAGTCAAATGAAAAGAAGGCGGCCGAAGAGGCTGCGCGCCTCAAGATTGAAGAGATGAAACTGGCTGCTGAACACGCGGCGATTGAAGCCGTAAAGGCCGCGGCTAATGAGCATGTTGCCGCCGAACAGGAAGTTGAAGCCGCGAAGGCTGCGAAGGCTGCGAAGGCAGCGGCAATTGCTGCTGCGCCCAAGGCTGAACCTGTCGTGGTGACGGATAAGAAAGGGAAGCGTAAAGATAAGGCTAAAGAGGGCCGTGGTGGCGAGCGCTCTACCAAGTATGGTCGTCGTGAGCTTCATGTGGCGGGTGATAAGGCGGGTAGACGTAAGAAGAAAGGGAAGTTTAAGGCGAAGCCAGCAGTCACTGCGGGTGGTAAGCACGGTTTTGCGATGCCAACCGCACCGGTTGTACGCGAAGTCACTATCCCTGAAACCATCACGGTTGCTGAGTTGGCTCAGAAGATGTCGGTTAAGGCCGCAGAGCTGATTAAGGTATTGATGGGGCTTGGTTCGATGGTCACCATTAATCAGGTGCTTGATCAGGACACCGCCTCCGTGGTGGTTGAAGAGATGGGGCATACGCCAAAGGCGTTGGCTGAAAATGCAGTTGAGGATGAATTGCAGCAGGCGGGTGAAGAGATTGAGGGTGACAAAGTAGCTCGTGCGCCAGTGGTTACGATTATGGGACATGTTGATCACGGTAAAACATCGCTGCTTGATCATATTCGTCGCGCCAAGGTGGCGAGTGGCGAGGCGGGTGGTATTACCCAGCATATGGGTGCCTACCATGTTGAGACAGACAAGGGGATGATCAGCTTCCTTGATACCCCAGGCCATGCTGCCTTTACTGCGATGCGTGCGCGTGGTGCTGATGTAACGGATATTGTGATTCTGGTGGTTGCCGCTGATGATGGTGTGAAGCCGCAAACCCTAGAGGCGATTCAACACGCCAAGGCTGCCAACGTGCCATTGATTGTGGCGATTAATAAGATTGATAAGCCCGAGGCTGATATTGATCGAGTGAAGCAGGAGCTGGTAGGGCATGAGGTAATCCCTGAAGAGTGGGGTGGTGAAACCATGTTTGCGGGTGTCTCAGCCAAAACAGGTGAAGGCATTGATGCCTTGCTTGACGCGATCCTGCTGCAAGCTGAAGTGCTTGAATTGAAGGCAGTAGAAGATTGTCCTGCAAGGGGCGCGGTGATCGAATCGAGTCTCGACAAGGGACGTGGTCCGGTGGCGACCATCCTGGTTCAAAACGGTATTCTGCGTAAAGGCGATATGGTGCTTGCTGGGCAGGAGTATGGTCGCGTGCGTGCGATATTCGACGAGGCTGGTAAGCCAGTGGAAGAGGCAGGTCCCTCGATTCCAGTGGTGGTCCTGGGACTTTCAGGGACGCCAAGTGCCGGTGACGAAGTGCTGGTTGTTGCAGATGAACGCAAGGCGCGTGAAGTCGCACTGTTTAGACAGGCAAAATCCCGTGAAGTACAACTGGCACGCCAGAAGGCTTCGAAGATGGAAGACATGTTTTCACAAATGGGTAAGAATAAGGTTGATATCCTCAATCTACTGATCAAGGCCGATGTGCAGGGCTCAGTCGAGGCGTTACGCGACTCATTGACCAAGCTTTCGAACGAAGAAGTGGCGGTGAAGATCGTCGCTTCGGGTGTGGGCGGTATCAATGAGTCTGATGTCAATCTGGCGATTGCCTCCGATGCGATCCTGGTGGGTTTCAACGTGCGTGCCGACGCAGCAGCGCGTCGCCTGGGTGAAGAATCTGGGCTCTCGCCGCGTTATTATAGTGTGATTTACGATGTGATTGATGATGTGAGGAGTTCACTCTCTGGCATGTTGGCACCCGAAATCAAGGAACAGATCGTTGGTATGGCCGAGGTGCGCGATGTCTTTACCTCGCCGAAACTGGGGGCGATTGCAGGCTGTCTGGTGATCGAAGGTGCGGTTAAACGCAGCAACCCGATTCGTGTATTGCGTGACAACGTGGTGATCTATGAAGGTGAACTCGAATCACTGCGTCGCTTCAAAGACGATGTCAATGAAGTCAGGGCAGGGACCGAGTGTGGTATCGGCGTCAAGAATTACAATGACGTTAAGCCAGGCGATCAGATTGAGGTCTATGAAACGGTTTCGGTTGAGCGTACCCTTTGATCGTAATACCCTGTGTGAGATCTGATATGAGACCCAGTGTGATAGTCGGCGTAGTGGTTTTTTGTCATGGCTAAAGAATTCAGTCGGACGCTGAGAGTTGCAGAACAGATTCGGCGCGAGTTAGCGCAGTTGATTCAGCAGGAAGTGAAAGATCCTCGAGTGGGGATGGTGACGGTGACTGCGGTCGACATCTCACCTGATATGTCACACGCCAAGGTGCATGTGACACTACTCGATGATGATCACGAGATCGATGAGTGTATTAAGGTGTTGAATAGTGCCTCTGCCTTTTTACGCCGTGCGCTCGGCAAACGGATGCAGCTGAGAGTGGTGCCGACATTACGCTTCCATTACGACGCCTCGGTCGAACACGGCACCGCACTGTCGGCGCTGATTGATTCCGCCGTTGCCAGTGATCACAAAAATAGAGAGCAAGATGACGATGGCGCGTCGTAAGTCTGGACGCAATATCAACGGCATTCTTCTGTTCGATAAACCTGGTGGCATGAGTTCTAACGCAGTATTGCAACGGGTTAAGCGTATATTCAATGCGAACAAGGCCGGGCATACAGGGAGTCTCGATCCGCTAGCCACCGGATTATTACCGATCTGTCTCGGCGAGGCGACCAAGATGTCTGGTTTTCTACTGGATGCTGACAAGCGCTACCAGGTCACCATCAAGCTCGGAATCAAGACCAATACTGCGGATGCAGAAGGCGAAGCGATCCTCACTCGAGAGGTGGGTGACTACAGTGAAAATGAGCTGGAACGGGTACTGGCTGAGTTTCTTGGTGAGATAGAA
>CALZHD010000022.1 GCA_945787155.1 uncultured Gammaproteobacteria bacterium
TGCCGCAGCCACCGACCATATTCCAGGCGTCTGTGATGACGAGACAGAGCATAGCCTGGAAGCGTGTCATCCTGCTAATGAACCCATTCGTCATCATAAAGTATGGCATGTCGATTAAGCGGCAAGGTAAAGGACGTCAGTTTGCCCCCGAAACTTCAGAGAGGTCCATGAAGATGGGGCAGGGCGTGGGGAAAGTGGAAGCCGACCCCAGCCCTTTTTTCTGCTGATGACTTCTGCTTGATAATTTAAGGCACAACACGCTCCAGCCGGTTACCATCGGTGTGTTCAAAACGCTTGCCGTAAATATCCAGAATGGTCGTTTCAGCGTAGGTGAGGCTATCACCACTCAATGTGATGTGGTGGCGAAACTCAACGGTGCTGGCGTTATCGCGCATAAAGGGGGACTGAATAATCTGCCAGTCAGGATCGTCCAGCTTCGCAGCAACCTCCAGCACCACATTGTTGTCATTATCGGGGCCATCATAGTCGCCTCCCGCCAACACCGCGACCGCACGTGGTATCGTTAATGAGTGCATCACCACACCTGCCTCTGCATCCCACATCCAGTAGCCGGTCTCATCGTGAAAGACTTTATCGGTCGATTTGCGAGTCACAACCTGCCGGTAATGAAGCACGGTTAAGGTCTGTTTTTCTGCATTGGTGACATCACCCACCGCTGCAAAGGTGAGCGTCTCATAATAGGCGTTCTTTTCAGTGCCGTCGGGTTCGGGCGCAATATCCAGTCCCTTGTTCCCCTGCCATGTGCCGATCAGTCCCGCTAATGGTCCATAATCAATAACCGTTTCTGTTTCATCATTCATAATGCCACCCCCGTGCAGAAGTAATTTCAGTTCATCCTATGGTAAGAATAACAGGATTGTGCAACGGCTTGAAGGTGCAGTACCCGTGCTCAAACGCAGCGCAAAATATTCATTTGATCCCATCACTCATTTGGGTTTTACTGTGGGTAGTGGTCAGTGAATGCTGAGCAAGAGGTAAAGGTGGGCCTTGCGATGTCTAACGATGAAAACAGCCAACACCCCCTGTGGGATGAACACACCGGTTCCGATCCTGTCATCGTGACCGCGATACACTCCGGGCACGCCCTGCGTCAGGAGATCAATGAGATTATCGGTCTGGATGAGGCGGCGCGTCTGCGCGAAGAGGACCCCTTCACCGATGCGTGGATCTCCATCTCGGATAACTATATCCTGCCCGAGCGCTCGCGCTTTGAAGTGGACCTCAATCGCGCGCGCGAAGAGGCGGTCTATATTAATCCTGAAGATGCCTGGGGGTTAAAACTGTGGCGTACACCGCCGACGCAGACGATGGTTGCCCGCTCACTGGAGGAGTATGACGCCTTCTATGAAGAGCTGCGCAGAATATTCGATGAGATGAAGGCACGCCACGGCCACTTTGTGATCTTCGATCTACACGCCTACAACCACCGTCGCGAAGGGCCTGACGCACCTGCGGAGGATCCTGACACGAATCCGGAGATCAATATCGGGACCGGCACACTGGAGCGGCAATACTGGGGCGGGTTGATTGATCGTTTCATATACGACCTGAGCCATTTTGATTTCCTCGGACGGCATCTCGATGTGCGGGAAAATGTCAAATTTGTCGGTCGACAGTTCGCCCAGTGGACTCACGACAACTACCCACAGAGTGCCTGCCTGCTGGCGATTGAGTTTAAAAAGTTTTACATGAACGAATGGAGTGGACTGGGGGATCCGATTCAGGTGCAGGCGATTCGCCAGGCGCTGGCGAGTACGCTACCGGGGATAAATAAGAGTCTGGCCGCGCTGTGACTGCGGCCAGGAAATCTTATGCCATGATCGAACAGATAGCCGATCAACTCGCGGCCGGGAAAGCGGTGAGTCACTCCCTCACTGGTGGAGGACGGTTACATATCGAGCGCCAGCTGCCGTTTCTATGTCTCTACCGAGCGCCACATGATCGTCATGATGAAGGAACAGAGAAAATGGTGCTGGGACAGGCCGCCTATTTTATCAGCAGTGCGGATCCAGTCTGTCAGCAGGAACAGATGGCGCTGCTCCATCGCATCGCCGCTCAGCAGAGTCGTCTGTTCGGAACCTTTCTGATCGTAGAGCTGTGGTCGGGTACGGCGTCACCAGAAGAGGGCGAACTCCCTGGGTCCGCTTCATTCCACCTCCATGCGCCGCATCGCCACGCCCCCAATGCAACATTGGAGGCGCTGGAAAATGGCTTGCAGGGGATCAAACTCAGGCGGCGTGCAAGCCGTGTTGAAATCAGTTTTGATGATGCCGCCGCGCCACCGAGTCTGCCACCGCTACTCAGTGACGAACAGGCCACTCAACTCAACTGCATCATGGTAGGGATAGAGATCAGCCCGGTCTATCGCGATCCGCAGCGTGACGCGATCTTGCCCTTTGCGTTGCGTACCATGCGACGCGGCATTACCCATGCGTTAAAAAAAGGGCTCTATCGCTTCAGTCATGACGAAACAGAGTTTCGTCCACGCCACTACCATGAACTCGGTTCCCGTGCCCTCACCAAAAAGGTATGGGAGGTCGACCGACGACTCGCTGAGATCAGTGAGGCGTTTGATCTATTGCTGCATGTCACCCCGATGAATGCGGCCGATGCGTGGCGTGCGTTTGAACGCAGCGATTATCGTGAGACGCCCGAATTTCATTACCGACCGCGTAGCGTCGATCCCGCGCTACTCAAGCGCGAGCTCTACCATATCCCGCTGGAGCGTATCGAAGATCCGACGCTGGGCGATCTCTTCGATTCAAAGCGCCAGGAGCTTGATCGTCAGATCACGCTGCTGGATGAGCGCGATAAAGCGACATTTCTTCACGGCAGCATACAACTCTTCGGGGCAGTGGATAAAGCGCTGCTAGACACCGCGCAGCAGATCCTTCGCCAAACGGTAGCGCCGGCAGGAAATGAGCACACTGAGATACTGGATGCAGAACAGTTCGCCGCTCAGGCACGCGATGAACTGGACTACTATCGTAGCCTCGATCCATCGCTGCAGGCGAAGGTCGAAGTCAGGGATGATATCACCGGTATCCTGGTCTCCCACGGTAACTTTCTGATCGGGCGCGATGCCCATGTTTCGACCGCGCGACTGCAAGCCACACTGAACCACGAGATCGGCACCCATGTGCTGACCTATCACAATGGTAAACGGCAACCGTTCCAGCAGCTCTATGCTGGCATGGCAGGCTATGAGGAGTTGCAGGAGGGGTTGGCGGTCTTTGCGGAGTATCTTACTGGCGGCCTGAGTCTGCCGCGCCTGCAGTTACTGGCTGGGCGCGTCGTTGCGGTCGACAGCATCATTGCTGGTGCCAGTTTTATCGAGACGTTTACGTTGCTGCATCATGACCACGGCTTTCATCCATTTACCGCCTTTACGATGACGATGCGAGTCTACCGTGGTGGCGGTTACACTAAAGATGTCGTCTACCTGCGCGGCCTGGTGAACCTGCTGGACTATCTTGCAGCAGAGGAGGGCCTTGAACTGCTCTATTATGGCAAGATTGCGATGGCGCATCTCCATCTGATCGAAGAGCTACGCTGGCGGAATGTGCTGGCACCGATCGCGCTGATGCCGCGCTACCTTGAAACCCCCGAGGCACAGCAACGGCTCAGCGCATTCAGGGCACAGCCCGATATCATGCATATCCTTGAGAATCTGGAATATAAAAGAGACGTCGGGAAATGAAGATCGCATTTGTCGTCAATGACATCAACACAGAGTTAGCCGATTACACCACCACGCATCTGGCGATGGCCGCCACCCATTTCGGTCATGAGAGCTGGTATATCAACATCAGTGACTTTAGCTACGATGTTGATGAGCGGGTGCATGCGAAGGTGACACGTGTCGCGCGAGACAATCACCGCGCTGTTAGCGCCTATCTGCAGGATCTTCGTAGCAGTCAAGCCGTTCACGCCATACTCGATTTATGTGAGCTGGATGTCATCATGCTGCGCAATGATCCCAGCGAGGATGTCAGCCTCCGTCCATGGGCACGGCTTGCCGGGGTGAACTTCGCACGCTTTGCCGCGAGCCACGGTGTCATCGTCGTCAATGATCCGGACGGTTTGACGCACGCCATCAATAAGCTCTACCTGCAGAAGTTCCCTGCCGAGGTACGTCCAAAGGCGCTGATCACACGTGACCGAGAGCAGATCAAGGCGTTCTGTGAGGCGATGGGCGGCACGATGGTGCTTAAACCGCTCTACGGTTCCGGAGGACGTAACGTCTTTTTGATCCGCCCCGAAGATATTCCCAATATGAACCAGATGATTGAGGCGGTCTCGCGTGATGGCTACGTCATCGCGCAGGAGTACCTGCCAGCGGCGGTACATGGTGATACCCGCCTGTTTATGCTCAATGGCCTGCCGCTACAGCATAACGGTCAATATGCCGCCCTTCGCCGTGTGCGCAGCGAAGGTGACATGCGTAGCAACATGACCGTCGGGGCCACCTCGTCAGCGGCAGTCATCAATGATGAGATCCTGCAGCTCGCAGAGTCGATTCGCCCGCAACTGCTGCATGACGGAATGTTTTTCGTCGGCCTCGATATCGTGGGCAACAAGTTGATGGAGATTAATGTCTTCAGCCCAGGGGGAATGGCCAGCGCAGAGGATTTTAGCGGCATTAAATTTAGTCAGCTGATTATTCACGACCTGGAGCGCAAGCTCGAGCATCGGGATAATGCCGATCGTCATTTTAGCAACAGTGAGCTGGCCACGCTTTGAGTCTATGGTAGTGGCTCCGGTACAGGGAAGCGCTATTATTCCAGATTTACGCTATTTGCACTTCAATGTAACCGAAGTAATAGATACATTACTGATGGTGTATGGCAAAATAGCGCTCAAACATACACAAAAACCAATCGATGCATTAAGTGACAGGTCGATGCATTGAACGAGATGCATTGAGTGACAGGACAGACAATGAAAAAATCTTCACACCTAACATATCTAACTGTGCTATTCGCAGCACTACTGACCACCGGCTGCGCCACTGCCTATTACAACACAATGGAAAAATTTGGCGTACACAAGCGCGACATACTGGTCGACAGGGTTCAGGAAGCCCGTGATGCACAGGTGGATTCAAAGCAGCAATTCAAATCCTCGCTCGACCGTTTTAGCAAAGAGCTGAATTTCTCTGGCGGCGAGCTGGAAGATAAATACGAAAAGCTCAACGATGAATATGAGGAGAGTGAAGAAAAGGCGGCAGAAGTCAGTAGTCGTATCGCCAAGGTAGAAGAGGTCGCCGATGCGCTGTTCGCCGAGTGGAAACAGGAGATCAACGAATATACCAGCAGTAAATTACGTCGTAGCAGTGAGCAAAAGCTGAGTCAAACAAAACGCCACTACAAAAAATTACTCACGGCGATGAAACGTGCGGAGTCGAAGATGGCCCCGGTACTGGGGGCCTTTAAAGATCAGGTACTGTTCCTTAAACACAACCTCAATGCCAAGGCCATTGCCTCCCTGCAAGGGGAACTGGTGAGCATTGAAGGCAGCGTCACCAGCTTGATCAAAGAGATGGAGGCCTCCATCAAGGAGGCAGACACTTTCATTGCCACCATTGCGGAAGAATGAGAAATGAGGAATAGGGAATAGCTCGACATGCCCGATCAGATGACACCCGCTAAACCGGAGGCGGACGAAGCCGCACCGATTGAGGCACCCGTCAAGGCAGAACAACGTCGCCTGAACTGGTGGCAGCAGAGTCTAGTGCTGTTTTTCACCCTCACCGCCGCCATCATTGCGTCGGTGTGGATTGTTAAGGTCTATCTTTTCCCCACGGAATTTAAACCCGTTACGTTAGATGTCGAAGAGACGCAGACGCTGGAGCGGAAATTACAGCGGCTAGATGTGTTTGAAGGCGGGCAGGCGAGCACACAGCAAGGGTCGGAAGGATTAACCCCCGAGGCCTATAGCGAGGTTGGTGCGCGTCGTGAAATCACATTTACCGAGCGAGAATTAAATGCCATGCTGGCTAAAAATACCGACCTGGCACACAAGGTTGCAATAGATCTGGCGGAAGATCTGCTTAGTGGCAAACTCCTGCTGCCGGTTGATGAAGACTTCCCCGTCATTGGGGGGCAAACCATCAGAGTGCGGGCCGGGCTGGAGCTGGCCTATGCCGATAACCGTCCACGCGTGATATTAAAGGGGGTCACAGTGATGGGGGTGCCGATGCCTAATGCATGGCTCGGTGGAATGAAAAATATTGATCTGATCGAAGAATTTGGTGAGCAGCAAGGGTTCTGGCAAGCCTTTGCCGATGGGATTGAGTCGATCAATGTCGCTGACGGCCAGCTGAATATTAAGCTCAAGGAGTGACAGCATCATCTGTCATGCTATAGAGCGCGCTGCCTCCTCATCATAAATATACGCCACGTTGTCATTCACCAGATCATTGATAAGTTCGGTATCGATAACGGCTTCCAGTTCAGCGGCTGAGCCATGGCGCATCGTGGGTTTGATGCTTAGCTGATGACGGTGTCGATGCACTTCCGCCTCACCACCACAAACCCGGCAGTAGACCTTATCTCCATCCTGATGTGAACGCGTCACAACGATTGTAGGGCCACAGATTGGGCACTCCTGCATGGGGATATTCGGCTCACTGTGTCGAATAATCGTATTTAAATATTCCTGTTGGCCAAGAGAGATGAATAGCCTGCCAAGTTCACTGTCGAACTGAGCGCCAAGGCCTTTATGGATAATCATCAGCGCCTCTTCTGGTTGCATACCTTGTCGGTAGGAGCGTGTGCTGGTCATCGCATCAAAGGCATCACAGATGCCAACGATACGTGCATCCAGCGGGATATCCCTGGCGGTGAGTTGATTGGGATAACCCTCGCCATCGGGCCTTTCATGGTGGGCAATGATGGCATCACGTACTAGCCCGGCCAGCGGGTGATCAGCAAGCAGGTGGGCGCCGACATCTGGATGCGTTTTAATGGTCAGATATTCGTCATCGGTGAGGCTACCTGGCTTGGTCAAAATTGAATCGGGTACACCGACCTTGCCCAGGTCGTGCAGGAAACCACCTAATGCGATACGTGCAACCACCTTGTTCGACAAAGCAGCGGCTTGTGCCAGGATGCGGGAATATTGAGACACTCGCCATAGATGGCCGCCAGTATAGGGATCCCGTGCCTCGACCACAGAGGCCATAATATAAAGACTTCTTAGCAGTTCATGTGCATGGTTATTGGATATTTTCATGGCATGCTCCTTGTATTAAGTTATGTTTGTCTCCTTAAAAAGATTGATGACAACGAGCTAATATATTAGTCGTGGACGCTGGTGTCTCCTTGCAATAAATTTATGCGAAAGCAACAAATTATCGCGCTAATAAGCCTCCTTCGACAGGTAGAGTTCTATTATTCTTAAGGGCTATTAACACCAATTACAATATGGCCGCCGTCATAGTTTTGAAATTAGTGTTAATAGCCCCTGATATTGCGCAGAAGTGTCCATAAAGCCCTGCTTTTATCCTCGCCACTGGTGTAAAATCTCCGCTGAATTTTTGATAAGGTCGCAGTGGAACCGATATGGGGCATCAAACAGAGACGAGTGATCAATCAGAGACAGATGGCACTCGTTGGAAGCTGATTTTTATCTGCTGGCTGGTGGCAATGGTCTCTACGCTCGGCAGTCTCTTTTTCAGTGAAGTGATGGGACTGATCCCCTGCGAACTGTGCTGGTATCAGCGCATCTTTATGTTTCCGCTAGCGGTGATTCTGCTGGTGGCGCTACATCCGCTCGATACCCGCGTGGTACGTTATGCGTTGCCGATTGCGATCATCGGACTGCTGTTTACCCTTTATCACGGCCTGCTGTTTTACGGCCTGATTCCGGAGAGTATGCAGCCCTGTCGTCAGGGGGTCTCCTGTGCCGATGACAGCATGGTGCTGTTTGGCTTTTTACCGATTCCGCTGTTGTCGCTGGTTGCCTTTGTGGCGATCATTGTGCTGTTGCTTAAAATGCGTGCGCTTACTAACACCGATTTAAAAACCGATTAATTGAAACCTGGGAATACAAAATGAAACAGAGTCACTTTACCCTTATTGCATTGCTGTTGATGCTCGCTGCCTTCAGCACCGTGGCACTCTTTTATAATGCAGAGCAGGAGCAAGTTCAGACTGAACGGACGTCCACCAATAGTGAAGCGTTGATTAAGGATTATTCGGTCAAGGCGGGTAACCCTGCTGCGAAGGTGACCATCGTTGAGTTTATGGACCCCGCCTGTGGCACCTGTGCCCAGTTTCATCCGTTTGTAAAACAGCTGATGCAGCAATATTCAGGCAAGATCAATCTGGTTGTGCGTTATCTGCCGTTTCATCAAGGGTCCGATAAAATGGTCGGGATGCTGGAGGCCGCCAGAAACCAGGATAAATTCTGGGAAGTGCTGGAGTTGATGTTCGCTACTCAGTCGCAGTGGACCATCAATCATGTGGCGCAGCCTGAGATATTCCTGGGTTTTATCGAGCAATCAGGGGTCGATGTTGCGCGCATTAAACAGGAGATGAATGACCCCGCCGCCATCAAGATTATGCAGCAGGATCTCGCCGATGGTCAGTTGCTCGGTGCAGATAAAACCCCAAGCTTTTTTGTGAATGGCAAACCACTGCCAAGTTTTGGCTTTAAACAGCTGCAGACGCTGGTGGATGCAGAGGTGAGCGCCAATTATTAATTCTGTCGGGGTTAGAGTAAGCGTACTCTGATCCGAATGGCACATACTTAAGCGGCTTTCCGTCATTCCGGCGAGCTTTAGGCCGGAATCCATATTGTATAAACCCTGGATTCCGGCTAAAAAATGCCGGAAAGACGGGCCAATTGACTAATAACCATAATGATAGGGGCTTAAGTAAGTGCCATTCTACTCTGACCCCGGGCACCCAAATAGCGCTATAAGCTTGTCATTCCAGTGTGCTAGAGCTGGGATCCAGCAGTTTCTCTCAAATCCCAAACAGCGCCACTATCGACCATTGCACCTCACAGTCTCTGACTACATATTGCAACTCTAATATAAATATATCAAAAAAATACTATTATTTTCTCGTGTTTTATGGCACTTTTACATGGTGCGCGGTAAATAGTAATTAGCCATGTTAGAAGTCCCTTCGGTGGATAATAGGCATGGTGGCAGGAGGATGGTTTCCTTGCGAAGCCATTGGGAGAGGCCTTGTGTCTGATCGTCGCACGCGTCGCGTTTTGTCGTCCTGACAAAGCTTTATCGCATGTTGCCGATGACATCTTGATGCTCTTCTCCTATTCCCTATGTCTGGATTTTTATTTCTCAGGATGAGTTTTTATAAGAGTATTGATTGCCTTTGAGGCAATTGATCATTTTGTTCGTAATTTAATAGCGAAGGGGAATAATAATATGTACAAGCAGTTGGCTGTTTCCTTAAAAGCGGTTTCACTCGCCACATTGTTTGTGGCAAGTTTTTCCGGTGTGGTACATGCCGAAAAAAACTATTTAGGTCTTGGTTTAGGCCAGGCCAGCAGTACCATTGATGAAGATGGTATTAGGCTTATATCCGGTCCTCTGATTAGTTCAGATGATAAGGATAGTAGTTTTAAGTTTTTTTACGGGCATCAAGTATCTGAAGTCATTGCCCTTGAGTTTGGCTATACCGATCTTGGAAATGTCTCTGCGACAGAGTCAAGCTTAGGGATTGTTGATACCTATGAATTTGAGGTTAGTGGGATATCATTGTCAGCATTAGGAAAGTTACCTGTTAGCGACAGGGTCGATTTGTTTGGCAGGATAGGTGTTTTCTTGTGGGATTCAGATTTTACGGTGTGTTTACCGTCAGCTAGCGGATGTATTGGTGGTTCTGATGATGGCAGTGATCTTCTTTATGGTTTTGGTATTGATTTTAAGATCAACGATAAAATCAGGCTGCGAGGTGAATATGAGATGTTAGATGTCGATGTGGTCAAGGCAGGTGCAGGTGAGTTCAGTGTTTTATCTGGCAACCTGGTTTTTGATTTCTGATTCAATTTTAATAAGTAAAAGAGAAGTCGGGTCAGAGAGTAACTAATGTGAACATGCATAATAGCCCTCTGATCCTGACATTCCACTCTCCGTTCAGATATCGCCACAAAGGCCGTTAAATAGCAGACAACGGCATATCATTAGATGGAGGCGATATGAAAAAGAGCACCACGGCACTCATTATTATGGCGCTGACACTACTGATTTCGGGCTGTACCGGCTCGGCAGCGATCAGGCCGGTCGCAAATCAGGATGTAGCCGCCGCGTACGGTAACATCACGTTGCCCGATCAAGTCGTCACACGGGTGATGCTTTACAAGGTGGGTGAGATCTATGCGCCGCCGTTCAAATCGCCCCCCAGTAGCCACACCTACATGAATGGAAATTTCTTTTTTGAAAATCTCGAACCGGGAAAGTATTTCCTCGTCGGGTTTATGTCCGGACAGAATATCTTCTATTTCAATTACAGCGGTCTGAGTGAAGAGGCGTTTATCGATGAGGTCGCAGTCGATATCAAGCCGGGGGCGGTCGCCTATCTGGGCAGTTATGAGGTCACCGGCATCGATCGTAATTTTTTCAGGAGCGATACCTTCGAAATCAAACCGGTTAAACAGCCGGGCAGGAACACCATCCTCGAACACCTGAAAGAGGCCGCTGCCGGCACTGGGTGGGATCAGCGCCTTGCTCAGCAGATCAAGTGACGTCAGATAATAACAATCCCCCTTTTTCAAATAAGGAAAAATAATGATAACAGTAGGTCTTTCAATTCTCGCCATCTTCCTCGGTATTTTGATGCTGACTCGGGTAGGTCCGGTGGGTGAGTTTGTTGAACAGAAGTTTAAAATCAAGCCAAGTATGGCAGCGAAGATCATCATCGTGGCTGGGTTTGTTGGGTTTATAACACGTTCATTTGTGATTATTGATTCAGATGGTACTGGCCATCTTAAACGAATCTATCTGGCGGCCGATCTACCGCCGGGGCAGATTATCTCAGTAGACGGTGAAAAAGGCCCTCAGGCAGATATCCTTGGCCCTGGTTTTCATTTTATCCCTTTTGTGCGAGTGATCTACGATGTTGAAGAAATGCCCATCATAGAGATTCCAGATGGTTCGTTGGGGTTCGTCACTACCAAAGATGGAAAACCACTGCGTGAAGGTCAGTTCATTGCCGAAGCCTGGCAGGACGATCAATTTGAACAGATGCTCGATGCCAGGCATTTTCTGACAGAAGGGCATGGTCAGAAAGGGCCACAGTTGACGGTGCTACGCCCGGGGAAATATCGCCTGAATCGCTATCTGTTCCAGGTGAAGGCGATGGAGGCACTTGATGTACCAACGGGGCAGGTGGCCGTGATTCGGTCGAATGTGCAGGAGAACGAGAACTGCCCAGACCCGATTGCCGCCTCCAAGGGTAAGGCCGATGCCAATGTCGCGACCCCGATCGTACCAAAGGGTTGTATCGGCGTTTGGGATATCCCATTGACGCCGGGGCGTTACTACCTTAATCCAAAGGCGTATGTGCCCACCATTATTCCAACCCGAGTTCAAACGTGGGCGTATAAGGGCGGCTATACTCAGCGCATCATTAATTTGAAGGTTGAAGATAACGGTTCGATCACACAGCTGGAGACAAAAAAACAGATTCCAGTGCCTAAAGATGCGGCAGACCAGGCGATCAACGTGCGGGTTGAGGGGTGGACCTTTCCGGTCGAGTTGAGGGTGATTACACAGGTCTATCCCAAAGATGCGCCTAGAGTGGTCGCCTCGGTGGGCAGTATTGCAGACGTTGAGAATCTTATTGTCACCCCGGCGATACGCGATATTTTACGTACCATTGGTGGCTCGCGTGATCGCAAGGTGCTGGACTTTGTTGAGAAGCGTGATGAACTCGCCTCGCTACTGGAAGCGGTTATTGTCGATGAGGCGAAAAAAGCGGGGGTGACCATTCAGGAGGTGCGTCTTGGCGAGCCGGCTATTCCACCTGAATTATTGGTCGCGACACTGAGAAAACAGCTGGCGACGCAGCTTCAACAGACTTACCGCGAAGAACAGGCCGCTCAGGGAGAGCGTATTAAAGTCGAGCGCGATCGAGCGACGGCGGATCAACAGAAGATCCTCGTTAAAGCGGAAATAGAGAAACAGGCAGCGGAGCATCAAAAGACACGCCTGAAGCTCGAAGGTGAGGGTGAAAAGCTTAAGTTGATTGAAATTGCAAAAGGTCAAAAGGCCCAGGTAGATGTGTTGGGCGAGGATCGTACCTTGCAGTTGCAGATGTTAAAAGAGTCGTTGGCGATTGCCAGGGATCAGCCAGACATCATCAAAGTGCCGATGGTTCAGGTCATGGGATCAGCCGGTGGCTTCGAGGGGGCGGCTGCAATTCTTGGGGCATCTAATCTGGTTCAGATGATGAAAGAGAAAGAGCAGGGGCAGAAGGTCAAGAGTAAGTAGAATAAGGCTAAGTAGAATAAGATAGGGGGTTAGAGCGCAGGATAAGCGTCGATAAGTAGACGCTGTGTTCTTGCCCCGGTCTTTATGATCTTAGTGTCTTACCCTTAGCCCGATTATAAGGCTCGGTCATAAGGCTCGATGATTGAATGGCGCTCAATCGAGGAAGGTAGTCATGACTTCAGAGATCTGTAAACGGATGGCTTTGATGACTGGTGGAATATCTTCTTTGGTGAACCCCGTTATCTCCCAGGCGTTATCGCTGATATCAGCCATCTTTTCTTCATCGACGGTGCCGGCTTCTTCTAAATTGGCAGTGGCCTGGGCAATATGTATCAATGCGACTTCCTGCGGAAACTGAGTCGCTTTTTCTGGCGAATGGTGGAATTCAATGCATTCCTGATAGAGGGGCGGTAGTCGCCATTCACGTACGAGTTCTGCACCGACATCGCAGTGGGTAAAACCGAGGTGATGCATTTCGGCGCTGAATACATCTCCATCACCCACTTCTTCAAAGGCATAAAGCAGGATCTGCTTCGATTCTTCAGGCAGCTTATTGAACATCACAAGTTGTCCAATATCGTGCAGTAGCCCGGCCACAAACAGCGATTCCCCTTTGCCAGGCATCACCTGATCCGCGAGCATGCGTGCAGCAATGCCACAGGCGATGCTGTGACGCCAGAAGAGCTTCATTGTGATCAGGTTATTGGGGATGCCATCAAATATCCTGGTGGCCGCGGTGGCAAGCACCATATCACGTAGCTGCGTTGTTCCCAGAATCGCGACTGCTCGACCGACGGTTTCAATCTCATTGGATAGGCCGTAAAAGGGGCTGTTGGCGATCTTCAGGATTCGCAGGGTCAATGCGGGGTCTTGTGCGACTACCTTGCCAATATTAACGAGAGAGCTATTGGGGTCATCAACCATTTCATTGATGTGAACACAGACGCTCGGTAATGAAACTATCCCTTTGACATCATCGATGAGTTGTTTTGGCGTTATTTGCATCTGATGGCTACAGACCTGGCTGTTGGGTGTGAATGTGAATATTTAGTGCGTGTGTATTTATGTATATCGACCAATCAGTGGTGATTTATGAGTATTTACAGGCTGGAATCAAGCCTAAAACAGGACCACGCCCTCCGTCATTTCAGTGGAGGTGAGCGAAGGAAATGGCCCTGGGTGCCGGGATCTAGATGTCCCGCCGGTCTCAAGCAGCGCTATATGTTCGTCATCCCGGTGTGCTTAGCACCGGGACCCAGCAGTTTCACTCCAATCCCAAACAGCGCCACCCGTCATTCCGGATTTATTCCGGAATCCAGCTTCAAACAACGCCACACATCTCCGTCTTTCCCGCCAGTCCAGGATTCTGTCATTGAGAATGAAGTGCGGTAATCTCCAGCGCCAAACCGCGCCACATCTCTCTGCCTCACCACCAGTTACTGCCTCCGTCTTAATGCCTGTATAACGATATTAAAAAAATACTATGATTCCCTCGTGTTTTGTGACACTTTTACAGGGTGCGCGGTAAATAGGAGTCAGCCGCACCAGAAGACTCCCCAGAGGGTAAGTGGTGTGATAACAGGAGGGGTGGTTATTTTTAACTGACCATAGGGAGGGGCCTTGTGTTTTTATCGTCGCATGTATCGCATTTTACCATTCTGGCAGCGCTACATTGCATGTTGTCGATGCCATCTTAGTGGTTTTCTTGTCTTCTCTATGTCTGGAGTTATATTTTTCAGTATGAGAGATTTATAAGGGTATTGGTTGCTTTTAAGGTGGTTGGTCTTTTTGGTGGATGTTGAGGTTGAGGTTGTAGAAAAGGGTAGCGTCCCGAATGGCACTTACTTAAGCGGCTTTCCGTTATTTCAGCGCGCTTTAGGCCGGAATCCATATTGTATAAACCCTGGATTCCGGCTAAAAAATGCCAGAAAGACGAGCCAATTGACTAATAACCATATGATAAGGGCTTAAGTAAGTACCATTCCTCTCTGACCCGGGTTTTTTCGGGTTTTGATATCATAGGTTCTTCTTGGTGCGATGTGTTTTTGTGATGAAGCTTTTTTATATTGGTTCACTTTCTTGTTTATTAAGCTGGACATGCTCTCGAACAAAATTTTGAAGTCGCAAACGATCCTGATTAGGGATTTCTATTAACTGTAATGCAAATCTATAGGGCTGTGTATCACCCGGTTGATGGCGTAATATACGGGCTGGAAAAGGCAGTTCTCTCTTTCCATCAGGCATACGTAAATGAATCTCGGTGAGAGCACCAACAGGGATATCGTAGTCCGTTTCAATTAACAATCCTGATTCACTAATATCTATAGTGGACAGCGAGTGTTTTTCCTTATCTCCTCCCAGAGTGAACCAACCGTTCAGACGGGTTTTAACACGATAGCTTGATCTACGGTTCGCACCGTAGCAATGATACCTGTTTTTCCCTGTATACTTTGCCATGTACATGGCAGCATCGGCATGTTCAAGAAGTTTATCAGGGTGCTCTGTATCACTTGGGTATGATGCGATACCGGCACTTGCACTGATCAGTCCAAGGGGCTGCGACTCGGCATGAGCGATATTAGCTACATTTAATGCTTCTTGTATGCGTTCGTATACGATTACTGCACCCTCTTTACGCGTAGCTGGTAGGATTAATACAAACTCCTCTCCACCATAGCGAACTGCAGAATCCATTTTTCGTACTGTTTGCTGCAAAATATCCGCAAATATTTTTAGTACTTTATTGCCCATTTCATGCCCATATTGGTCATTGTAGACCTTGAAATCATCAATATCCAGAATGATGACTGAGACAGTTGATCCGTATCGTTTTGCTCGGTGTAACTCTTGTGACAGATGAGATTTGAGATAGCGAAAATTAAACAGACCTGTCAAGCCATCTTTGAATACTGACTCCTGCATTTGTTCAAAGAATTTGATATCAACTGTTTTGTGCTTATCTAGATATGAGTTGTTAGATAAGAAGTAGTGCATCAAGGCGACGCGGAGGTCAATAGAATGATTCATTTGAACTGACATTTTTTTACGCAGATTTAGAATTTCAGCTAAATGCGTTTTAGCTATCTGTGGAGTGAATGTTAAGTGGCACAGAAAATTTAGCAGTTCGGTATAGGCAATTTCTCCATACGTGTCAAGAAGTACATTAAAACGCTGGTCGAAATACTGGTCTGAGAGGTTTTCTTTTGACAAAAGATTATGTAGATCAGCATCCAGCTTCTGATCTTTTTGCCACAGTTCCAGTTCCTGTTTACTGATATCCGATATAGTATACTCAGACTCTGACATGATTGCTTTTGACCTTACTTCTGAAGCTGGGATTAATTCATTATATATCGGCCTTTCGTCTATTAAGTTAAATATTTGGTCGTGCTCCCTTCCCCCCAAATAAACAAGACAGACATATTATGATGATTCCGCTCAAAAGATTCTGGAGTGGAATACTCCTCGCTTTAAGTGCTACTAATTACGCATGTTTCACTAATTTCAGCTGTTTCGGACTGAAACAGAAGATTATTTTTATGGAATGAGATGAGTTTTCAAGTACCAGACAAGCAGTATCCTCAACAATCGTTGAGAATGCACCCACAAGGTGGGTTTTCCTATTCGAAGTTACGGAAAACAATACTCGCAGTGCTTAATGCCAGGCATCCGTTGATACCCCAGCGACTGACACACCTGCTTAAGGAACCTCTGATTAATTCATGAACGGGCGTTATGAGTCCAAAATATCCAACTGCTGCGTTGAAAATCTTGTCAATAGTCCCGCTATTCACTACGATTTTCGCCTTGCATTTGAATATTTTGGCTCTCATATCTCTCCGCCCAGGATTAATCAGAGGTTCCTTAAGCTTAAAGGCCGTGCCGACAAACGACTTAAACCGATTCTCAAAGTGATTGATCAGATAACCCCAATGCTCAGGCTCAACAGCTAAAGCAGCAAATGGGTGATCCCTTAAATCGATATCGTCACTTCGAATCACATTCACCTACTTGTCATGGATGACGGAAAGCACGCGCCATTCCAAAAATCTGCAACTGATGGCCGCGCGAACAGCCCAACAACATAACCAACGGAAGCAACGCAATGGCGCCTATTGGAAAACACGTAAGGCGCACAAAAGTAGGGCGTCAATAAGCGATAGCGCATTGCGCCGTATGTTGGAAGGTTAAGGAAAAACCGAAACTGCTGTTCTATAAATTCACTCTCCAGAGACAACCGAAAAATGACTTTAAGTTTCGGAGCGAATTTGGGACACTATGGGCGATATTTTATCTTAACTGATTGAAAATTAGTGGGATGTGGCGTTAGTTTGACGGTCTGGATTAAAGGGATATCAATTGCCTGTCGATGAATGTGCATGGTGGTTTTTAGGTGGTAATGATTAATTTTCCGGGAGATAGATAGATGGCGATTCTGATCGACAAGGAGACGCGGGTAATATGTCAGGGATTCACTGGCAAACAGGGAACCTTTCACTCCCAGCAGGCGATTGACTACGGCACCCGATTCGTCGGTGGTGTGACGCCCGGCAAGGGTGGCCAGACGCACCTTGATGTGCCGGTGTTCAATACCGTGCATGAGGCAGTGGCTGATACCGGTGCCGATGCAACGATGATCTATGTCCCTGCGCCGTTTGCCGCCGATGCGATTCTTGAAGCAGCCGATGCCGGCATTAAGGTGATTGTCTGCATTACCGAAGGGATTCCGGTACAGGATATGATCAAAGTGAAGGCGCAGTTGGCCAGCTATGATGCACGCCTGATTGGACCAAACTGTCCCGGTGTGATCACGCCGGGTAGTTGCAAGATTGGCATCATGCCGGGTGCCATTCATCAGCCGGGTGTGGTGGGCGTGGTGTCACGTTCAGGGACACTGACCTATGAAGCGGTACATCAGACCACTCATAATGGCCTCGGTCAAAGCACCTGTGTCGGTATCGGTGGCGATCCGATTCACGGCATGAACTTTATTGATTGTCTCGAACTGTTTGAGCAGGATGCGCAGACGAAAGCGATTATGATGGTGGGTGAGATCGGAGGTACCGCTGAAGAAGAGGCGGCGGAATATATTAAATCTAACGTCACCAAACCGGTGGTCTCTTATATTGCAGGGCTGACGGCACCCGCAGGTAAGCGGATGGGTCACGCCGGGGCGATTATCTCCGGTGGTAAGGGCACCGCAAGTGATAAGATAGCTGCGTTAAAGAATGCAGGTGTTTCAATCGCTGAATCGCCTGCTGATATGGGCGATCGCATTTTAGAGGTCTGCCCTGCCTGATAGCGTCTGGATGGGTGGAGTGGTTGTGTGACTGATAAATTGCGGGTCAATAAATTACGCGTTGCGATGGCGCAGATCGATGTGCTGGTCGGCGATGTTGCGGGCAATACCGATAAAGTGATCCAGTATGCGCTCGAGGCGCGTGATCGACTTCAGACCGATGTGGTGGTCTTCCCTGAATTGACCTTGACCGGTTATCCGCCAGAAGATCTGCTGTTACGCCCCGCGATGGTGGGGCAGATCAGCACTGCGTTAGCGAAGGTGATGTACGAAGTCAGTGGCATCAGTGTGCTGTTGGGCTACCCCCATTATGAAGCGGACGACTGTTACAATACGGCTGCCGTGATACGCGATGGCGTGATTCACCACCGCTATCATAAACAAATTCTCCCTAATCATAGTGTGTTTGACGAAAAGCGCTATTTCACTCCGGGGACTAAACCAACCATTGCCGACATCAATGGCTTCAGTGTTGGCATTACCATCTGCGAAGATATCTGGCAGCCGCAACCTGCACTACAGGCGGCACAGGCAGGTGCTCAGCTCATTATTAATCTCAATGCGTCACCCTTTCATGCTGGCAAGCAGCGGCAACGCGAGCAGGTGCTGACGCAACGCGTCGCAGAGTGTGGCTTGCCGATCATCTATCTCAATCTTGTGGGTGGGCAGGACGAACTGGTCTTTGATGGCGGCTCTTTTGTGGTCAATGCGGATGGCAAGGTGACTCAGCGTCTGCCATCACTGACAGAGGCACTGGCGGTAGTCGATCTTGAGCTGAACACCGCTGGCGCATTGAGTCCGCAGTTGGCCGAGGTGGTTCCATTGCCGTCTGATGATGCGATGACCTACAACACCATCGTTTTTGGTGTGCGTGACTATATCGAAAAGAACGGATTTAATAGCGTCGTGATCGGCCTCTCTGGAGGTATCGACTCTGCATTGACACTGGCGATCGCCGCCGATGCGATTGGGGCGGAGAACGTTGAGGCGGTGATGATGCCTTCACGTTACACCGCTGCGATGAGTATTGAAGATGCCGTGGCGGAATGCGAGGCGCTGGGTGTCGAGTGCCACCAGATCGCGATCGAGCCAATGTACCAATCTTTTCTGGTGGCTTTGCAGGGTGAGTTCCTCGGGGCGACGCCCGATGCCACCGAAGAGAATATTCAGGCCCGCTGTCGTGGAATCATATTGATGGCGATCTCCAACAAGGGGGGCAAGATGGTGTTGACGACCGGTAACAAGAGTGAGATGTCGGTGGGCTATGCGACACTCTATGGTGACATGGCGGGTGGCTTTGCACCGCTCAAGGATGTCCCTAAGTTGCTGGTCTATCGGCTCTCTGAGTACCGTAACCGCTTGTCGCAGGTGATTCCGCAGCGCGTGATTGAGCGCCCTCCGTCGGCCGAGCTGGCGCCGGATCAGAAAGATGAGGATAGCCTGCCGCCTTATGAGCTGCTGGATCCTGTGCTGGAGATGTATATTGAGCAGGATATGAGTCCCGATGTTATCATAAAAGCAGGTTATGACAGCGAAATGGTGCGCCGGGTGGTGGCGATGGTGAAACGTAATGAGTACAAGCGTCGACAGGCACCCCCGGGAGTGCGGATCACACAGCGTGCCTTTGGGCGTGATCGTCGCTATCCGATTACCTCTGGTTTTCATGAAGACTAAACTGCTAACTACTCAGCTCACCTCTGATTTGCCCGATTACGGCGTCAAAAATGTGACCGAAGGAAATGCCCATGGTGCTTATTTACACTTGTAAACGGCGCTTTTTTCCTTGTACTCGAACAAATCAGGGGCAATCTGAATAGTCAGCTTATTGAGCTAGAACTGACAACAGGCTCCAATCTGTTTAAACTGGCAATACAGGATTAATTGAGGAGCATGCAATGAAAAAGGTAGAGGCCGTAATTAAGCCGTTTAAGCTGGATGATGTGCGTGAGGCGTTATCGGAGATTGGGATAACCGGCATGACGGTGATCGAGGTAAAAGGCTTTGGGCGTCAGAAGGGGCACACCGAGCTCTATCGTGGGGCCGAGTACGTGGTCGATTTTTTACCCAAGATCAAGATTGAAATCGTTGTCGCGGAAGCGCAGCTGGATCAATGCATCGAAGCCATTACTGAGGTGGCACGCACCGGTAAGATTGGTGATGGCAAGATTTTTGTGAGTGATGTGCAGCGTATCATCCGGATCCGTACCGGTGAAGAGGATGGTGAGGCGATTTAGTCTGCTTTTACCGGGTTAATCGACAAGTAGACCGAACTGACAGCAGCGCTACTGCTGTCAGTGCGGTTTTTTTATGGGAAATGTTTTACCACGTCATCAATGTTACGACGCGGCGTGGGTTCCGGCAGTTCTGCTGGATAGCCGACACTGAGAATGGCGATGGGTTGTAGGCTGTCGTTGCAGTTGAGCGCCGCTTTAACGGCGGTACTATCAAAGTTACCGACCCAGGTTGAGCCCATGCCGGCAGCAACAATCGCAAGCTGTGCATAGGTGGCAGCGATGGTGGCGTCTTGTACTGCATAGAGGGATTCGCCGCGTTCACCAAAGGTTTCGGCGGAGCGGGAGGGGTCGGCACTGAAGACGAGGCAGACGGGGGCCTCGGAGATAAACGCCTGCCCATGGGACGCTTCACGTAACAGATCACGTGTTGCCTGGTCGTGAATAACGGTGATTTGATAGGCCTGAAGGTCGCCAGCGGAGGGCGCGGCACATGCCATTTCAAGTACGGCGTGCAGCTTTTCCGCTTCGATGGGTGTGGTCGCTTGATATTTTCTAACCGAGTGACGGTGGCGTACTGTTTCGAAGAAGTCCCACATTCGCTTATTCCTCGTGTTGTTTTCCCATGGGCGAGAATACATCTAAAGTCAGATTGCGTGCAGCGCCGAAACATTTTTGTGACGGTAATCTACAGCTTCTGTTTATAGTAGCAGAAGTATCCCCGATGCAGCTATAGCGGTTGATAACGCGTTGGCAGTGTGTGAGCCTGGTGATTATTACATGCCCGCTTTGGCGGTGTCGTTGGGGAAGTTGTTGTTACGCACGCGTAGTGCATCATCTGCGAGTGATTGTAGCCCTAACTGCTGATATGCCGCGGCCATAATGGTGAGTGCTTCGGAGACCGCTGGTGTGCGTGGCAAATATTCAATGATGTATTTAGCGCGATTGGCTGCGGCAATAAAAGTGCCGCGTTCCATATAGTAACTGGCGACGTGTAGTTCATATTGTGCCATCAGGTTGCGCAGGTGGATCATGCGTTGTCGTGCATCAGCGCTATAACGGCTTGCCGGGAAGCGTTCAATCAGTTCTTTAAAGTAACGGAATGATGCCTCAATGGCAGCGGGTTCACGTTCGGTGATATCGAGATCCAGCAGGCGATCAATGCTGTCTTTGTCCTGATTAAATCTGGCAAGGCCGCGCAGGTAGTAGGCGTAGTCAACATGTGCGTGGCGTGGATAGGTCTTGATGAAGCGGTCCGCATTGGCGATAGCAGATTCCGCTTCATTGAATTTGTAATAGGCGTAGGCTGAGTTGAGCTGAGCATGCTGAGCATAGACGCCGAATGGAAAGCGTGTTTCAAGATTATTGAAGTGCTCAATCGCCATTTCATAATCACTCTTATCTAAAGCCACCTTGGCGCGATCGTAGAGTGTGTCTGCGCTCAGCTCCGCGTCATCCTTTTCTTGCAGTGATGAGCAGCCTACCAGCAGGGTGAGCAGCAATGGGGCGACGAAATGTAAAGCACGCATGGGTTACCGACCTGGTTGAATAAAACGTTATGGGGTTGATAGTCTAAAAACGATCTGATTGCGGATTATAGCTCATTCTTCGTCCAGAGAGGCCTGGATATCACCGATCTTCCTGATCCATGGATTGCTTTTGCGGAGCGCAGATGGCAGCGTCTGTGCGGCTGCCTGGGCCGCTTCACGGCTATTGTAACTACCATAAATCAGTGAATACCATGGGTTGCCTTCACGAGATTTTTTGAAATAGGCAACCTTGTCGAGCAAATCGCTATTTTTGATTTGATGTCGCAGCAGGCGTTCGTTTCCGGTACCCAGTATCTGAATGGTATAGAGGCCAGCACCCTGTGACATTACCCAGGTAGTGTCGCGAATTTCGTTGCTGGGAGGCATCAGGTTATCAGTAACGGCGGTGACAGGTGTCGTCGTGCTGGCCGCAGGTGCTTGTATTTGAGATTCTGGTGCGGGTGTCGTTGTGGCGATAGCGCTACTGTCTTGTGCTCCATTGTTTAGACCGTCACTGTTCAGTCCCAGTAGTTTGTAGGCTTGGTCGGTGACCATGGCCGCCTCCTGAATAGCCGATGTGTCTGGATAGTCATCAGTCACTGTCTTTGCCAGCAATGCCGCCTGGGCTGGATTGCTTTGATCCAGCTGCTGTTTGGCTGAGAATACCAGCCGCTGAGCAAGGCGTTCATTGAGTGTCTCGATGCGCTGACTGGTGTCCGCGTTGTATTTTCCGTCAGGAAAACGATTGTTGATTTCGTTGAGGAGTTCGAGCGCCATCTTTGCTTCAAAAGGTATTGGGGTGGTATTTTCGTCGAGCTTAGCGATAGCGGCATCATAAGCGGTGAGGCCGCGCAGATAATAGGCGTAGTCGACGTTTTTATGTTGTGGGTGATCACTGATAAAACGTTCTGTGGTGGCGATGGTAGAACTCGTCTGCCCACTTTTATGGTAGGCGTAAGCGAGTTCTAGTTGCCCCTGTAACGCGAAATTATCGTCCGGGTATTGCGTGGTTAGCAGGTTGAAGTGACGGATGGCGCCCTGGAGGTCATCGCTATTCATCGCTGCTTTACCGGCAGTATAGATGGCGCTGGCAGTCAGAGGTTGTGGTGCTTGCTGATGTTCGGCGCTGTTTTGCCCAGTGGTGGTGCAGCCTGTGAGTAGTAGCGAGAATGCAGTGATAAAACTGTAGACTATGTTGGTTGGTCGCATAGGTTTTAGATCCTGTTATTCGGGGTGTCCTTGCCTGCGAAGGCACCATTGTGCTCTTGTGTGGCGAGCGGGTCAATTATTCTCTAAATAGGTTTGTAACTTGCTTGCAAGGGTGTTGCAGGCAGGTGCTTTGTCTTCCGCGATGTTTGTTAGCCCGTCGTGCCTGGTTGAATACTCACAGGTCAGGGCACCGCTGTCGTTGTCCTTGCTGATGGTCAGCAACTCTTTTTCCTGAGAATATTCTGCATTGAGATGACCGCCAAGGTAGAGGCGATAGGTGAATGAACGGCTGTGCCAGCGGGTATTACGGTGGCGGCTCAACTTTTTGCTGATGTTAATAATATCAGATGCAACAAGCAGTTTTTCGGGGGTGGCCATAGTGGCCATTTCATTGGCTGGCGTGGTGTTGTCTGACGTGTTCACCGCGTCATTTTCGATGGTTGCTATGATTGCTGCCGCAGTCGCGGGTTCAACCACTTCAGTCACAGGCTCGACCACTTCGGTTGCAGGTTCAACTATTTCAGTCGCAGGTTCTGCCATTTTGGCGGTGGCGCTGGTGACGTGACTTGCCAGCGGGATAGCGATGGCTGGAGGCTGTACATCGGTTTTGAGTGAGGTCTTCATCTGCCTACTCGTGACGTTGTGTTGGTTATCGCTGTTTAGCCCCAGTAGCTGATAGGCCTGGTTGGTGATGATGGCCGCCTTCTGAAGTGATGATGATTGTGGGTGTTCTTCCACAACTGCCTTAGCGAGCAGGCCAGCTTTGGCAAGGTTTCCCTGGTCGAGTTGCTGTTCTGCCGCGATGACCAGATACCGGGCGACTCGTTCATTAAGATCATTAATACGCTGTTGGGTATCGCCACTGAACTTGCCATTCGGGAAGTGATCAATCAGTTCGTTCAGATACTCAAGCGCCATATGTGCCTCATAAGGCGCACCAGTGATGGCTATGTCTGTAGAGATGCCCGCATTAAGTCTGGCGATGGCAGCTTCATATGAGGTGAGGCCACGCAGATAATAGGCGTAATCGAGGTTTTTATGTTGCGGGTGTTGATCGATAAAGCGCTCTGCCGTGGCAATCGCAGCGTTTGTCTGGCCATCTTTATGATAGGCGTAGGCCAGTTCGAGTCGTCCCTGGAGTGTGATTTCGTTGATCGGATGCTGTGTTATCAAGGTGTTGAAGTGATGAATCGACTCCTGAGGGTTGCCGTTGTTCATCGCCGCTTTGCCGGCGGTGTAAAGCGCGCTGGCGTCCATCTGTGGCGTGGGCGGGTCGCGGTCGGCACTCATCGGCGCGGTGGTGGCGCAGCCTGTCAGCAGCAATACGAGGAAAGCAGTGGTACAGTATATTATATTGGTTGGTCGCATTTGTTTAAATCTTGGTCAGGTCCTGATTAGCCAGGGTCCCTTTACTGGTATCATTAAACATTATTTATAGTCTGTTATGTAATTACGCTTAAATAGCGTAGGTCGATCATTTGTGAATTGATTATGGGCTGTTATGCACGTGAATAAAAGGATTGGGTGACGGTTTGTCATGAGTGAAGTAGCACATTTAAGCGCGACAGTGGGTGATGAGTCGGCGGGGCAGCGCCTGGATCGGGTATTGGCGCAGCTATTTTCCAACTATTCGCGCGCGCGTCTGCAGCAGTGGGTGAGTGATGGCGCGGTGATGGTCGATGGGCGGCAGCTGAGATCGAAGGATAAACTGCGCGGCGGTGAACAGATCGAGATCCGTGTCGAGCTGGAAGAGGAGGTCGACTCGCAGCCCGAGGCGATTCCGCTTGATATTATCTATGAAGATGAGGCGCTGTTGGTGATCAACAAACCAGTGGGGCTGGTGGTGCACCCTGCCGCGGGTAATCGTGATGGCACTATGCTGAATGCGCTGTTACATCACGCGCCGGAGCTGGCCAAAGTGCCGCGCGCCGGCATCGTGCACCGTATCGATAAAGATACCAGCGGCCTGCTGGTGGTGGCGCGTACCCTGAAATCGCAAAAGGTGTTGACCGAACAGATCCAGCGGCGCGAATTCGAACGCGAATATCAGGCCGTGGTGTGCGGCATGATGACGGCGGGCGCTACCATCGATGCACCCATCGGGCGTCACCCCACGGTACGCACCCGCATGGCGGTGGTCGGCAATGGCAAGGCGGCCCGCACCCACTATCGGGTGATGCAGCGTTATCGTGCCCATACGCATGTACAGGTGAAGCTGGAGACCGGTCGCACCCATCAGATTCGGGTCCACATGGCGCATATTCGCCACCCGATTGTGGGAGATCAGGTGTATGGGGGGCGCCTGCGAATCCCCAAAGGGTGCGGTGAGTTGTTGTCAGAACAGTTGCGTCGTTTTAAACGACAGGCACTGCATGCAGCCAAACTGGGGCTGACCCATCCCGATAGTGGCGAGCAGATGACGTGGCAGTCGCCATTGCCGCAGGATATGGTGTTGTTGTTGGCAGCGCTGGATGCCGATTTGAAACAGGCCGAAGTGTGACGCCTGATCGCATCGATGAGGCGGATGGGTTGCGCTGGATTACCCCCGGCTGGCCTGCACCGCAAGGATTCTATGCCGCGTCTACCCTGCGTAGCGGTGGCGTGAGTGGTGGAGAATATGCCACGCTCAATATGGGTGATCATGTTGGCGATGATGCGACTGCGGTGGCGACGAACCGCCAGCGGTTACAGCAGGCGCTGGCGTTGCCCAGTGCGCCGAGCTGGCTGACACAGGTGCACGGCGTGGCTTGTGTCGATGCGGCGGATAGCGCATTGGGTTGTGAGGCGGATGCGAGTTGCACTCTCCGGCCGGGTGTGGTGTGCGCCGTGCTCACTGCCGACTGCCTGCCGCTGCTGCTGTGCGATAAAAATGGGGGTGCGGTGGCCGCCGTCCATGCCGGTTGGCGCGGGCTGGCGGCTGGCGTGATTGAGTCGACGATCGCCGCGATGGGGCAGGGACGAACGCTGATGGCGTGGTTGGGGCCTGCCATTGGGCCGCAGCGCTTTGAAGTGGGCGCAGAGGTGCGTGCCGCCTTTGTTGCGCGTGATGCGGAGGCCAGCGACGCCTTTATTGCTGGCGAAGAGGGGCGCTGGCTCGCCGATCTCTATCAATTAGCAAGAATTATTTTACGAAAACAAGGGGTTAATGATGTTTATGGCGGCCAGTGGTGCACCGCCAGTGACGCTGAACATTTTTATTCCTACCGACGTGACGGCGTCACCGGCCGGATGGCGACGTTGATCTGGATGACGGGCTAACGCGATCTTGAGTCTCCCTTGGCGCAGACATCCCTTTTTAGTCAAACTCATGTAGAATTGCCGCTCTTTCAACTGGATAGAAACGGTTAATTTGTGCGTATGAAATCGAATTTTTTGAAAATCATAGTGTTGTTGTTTTCCCTGGGCGGACTGGTCGGTTGTAGTAATCCGCCGCTGATCGACGCGGTCGAGTCCGGCAATGTGCGGGCGGTCGAGGATCTGCTGAATCAGGGGATTGAGTTCAACGTCTATAACCGCGCCGGAGACTCAGCGCTGGCACTGGCCATTCGCCACGGCCACCTTGAAATTGCAGCGCTGCTGCTGAAGCGCGAAGTCGATATCAACGCCCCCGGGGTGTTGAATACCACCCCGCTGATGTTGGCGGTGTCAGGCCCCTTTCCCGGCATTACGCAGCTGTTGATCGATAAGGGTGCCGATGTGAATGCCAGCGATACCAATGGCAACACGGCACTGATGTTGCTGCCGCTGGCCGATGAGCCGGAGGTGATCGAGATTCTGCTCGCTAATGGTGCTGAGGTGAACGCCTATAACCGTGAAAATATTGGTGCGCTGATGGTGGCGGCATTCATGGGACATATGAAGATTGCTGAGCTGTTGATCGCCAACGGTGCCGAGGTGAATAAACAGGCGAAAGATGGGCAGACCGCGTTGATGCGTGCGGCGCGTCAGGGGAAGATTGATATGATCTCACTGCTGCTGGATAGTGGCGCTGATATTCACGCCAAAACCGTAGATGATGAAAGTGCGGTCGACTGGGCAATGGAGCAGGGGCAGGTTGAGGCTGCGAGCTATTTAAGAAAACTGGGTGGTTGAGCACCGCTGTTTTGATGCAGTGTTGTTGCCGTTTATGAGCAGGGAAAGGCGATGAGCCCGTTACTATGGATTGTGCTGTTTTGCCTGCTGGTTGGCGTCCTGAGCGTCGTTGCCGCCGGACTTTTTCTGCTGTTGCCACAGCCGCTGCGTTCACGACTGTTACCCCACCTGATTAGCTTTGCGACAGGCGCACTACTGGGCGCTGCTTTTCTCGCATTGTTACCCCATGCGTTAGAGACGGTGGGCGACGGCGACACACATCGGGTCACCTTCGCGGTGCTGCTGGGGCTTCTCGGTTTCTTCATTATGGAGAAGATGGTGTTGTGGCGACATTGCCATCATACCGAATGCGAGGCACACCATGCGCGTGAGGCCGATGAGCATCAAAGTGGGGTCACGGGGCCGTTGATCGTGGTGGGCGATGCGGTTCATAATCTGATTCACGGGGTGTTGATTGCGGCCGCCTTTCTGGTGGATATCCATCTGGGTATTGTCACCAGTCTGGCGGTGATGGCGCACCAGATCCCGCAGGAGTTGAGCAACTTTGCGGTGTTGCTGCACAGTGGATTTAATCGCAGCCGCGCACTGCTGCTCAATATTGTCTCGAGCCTGACCGCGCCACTGGGCGGCGTCATCGGTTATTTTGGGCTCAAAGAGGTGGAGTGGTTGATGCCCTATATGTTGGCGATTGCGGTATCGAGCTGTATCTATATTGCGGTGTCAGATCTGATTCCAGGGCTGCATAAACGTACTGAGATCAGCGCGTCGATGCAGCAGGTAATGTTGATCTGTAGCGGAGTGATAGTGATCTACCTGACACATCTATTGCTGCATTAACTGTAGCCGAGGAGGGGTGTATGGATAAATGGTATATGGTCGTGGTGGTGGGGCCTGATCGCCCAGGGATCGTCGCGAAGGTAACCGCTGCACTATTTGACGGCGGCTGTAACCTTGGTGAGGCATCGATGACTCGCCTCGGCGGCAACTTCACCATGATGCTGATGGTGCAGAGCGAAGGGCGCGAGCGGGCGGTGAAGGCGATGCTGGCGCCGGTAGTTGATTCGCTCGGTCTGCATCTCCACATCGATAGCATCAAAGGTGAGCTGCACCATCACGTCGAACCCGATGTGCGTATCACGCTGTTTGGTGAAGATCGCAGCGGCATTGTTGCCCATGCGACTGCCGCACTGGCCGAGGTCGGACTGCATATTCTCTCGCTGGAATCGGATGTGGCGGGCAGCGAAGATCAACCGATCTATGTCCTGCATATCGAAGGCGCGGCGCGAGAAGGTGTGCCCGCGCTGGAATCCGCGCTGGAGATTATCGCCAGCGAAGGGATTGAAACCAGACTGATGCCGATTGATACCTTAATCGGTTGAGCTGTGATCAGTTGTTGTGCGTTGAGTCATTAACGATGTCTGTGCTGCAAATTCTGCAATACCCGGATGAGCGTCTCAAGCAGGTGGCTGATGAAGTCACGCTGTTTGATGATCCATTGCGTGCCTTCATCCACGATCTTGAAGCGACCATGCGTGCCGGGCCGGGTGGCGTGGGTATCGCCGCGCCTCAGGTAGGGCGCAGTGAGCGTATTGCCATCGTCGATGTCTCTGCTAAAAAGAAGATCAAACAGCATGGTCGGATGGTGCTGATCAATCCTGAAATTATTGCATGGCAGGGATCGGTGGTGGGGCGCGAAGGCTGTCTATCGGTGCCGGACTATACCGGTAATGTGGTACGTGCTGAAACCATCACGATAACGGCGCAGGATGAGTTTGGTGAACAGCAGCGTTTCGAGGTGGAGGGCTATGAGGCGCGCGCGGTGCAGCATGAGATGGACCATCTTGACGGGGTGCTGTTTCTCGATCGCCTCGTCAGTCGGCGTAGTGATCTGTTTAAGCGTAAGGTTTATCAATAACGGTTACTGCTACCAAGGGACCAGGAAGATCAAGGGAAGGTCCTGGTAGTCAATAAAGAATGGAATGACTGTCAATGCCTTACCTGCTCCATCAGGTAGGTGGATGTTGACGTGTAATGGCCTCTCGCATGGTGTTTATCATCAGGCACAGAAATCTCCCTGTTTTTTCTGATTCTACCTATTACGTGAATATTGGTAATATACCGAATGGTGTAACTATGTTAGTTTTGTTAATTAACACTTAAGATGGCAGGGGAATATTGCTGTTAAATTATACAGTTTATTCTGCATTTACCCTTATATATCATAATAAGCAGAATCAGTGGGTGGATATACAAGAAATATGACGAATTACGAATCGTCGTATTACCAAGTTATACCTTTATGAGAAATATAATCATATTCATACTTCTAATGTTCAGCGCTGTAGTTTTTGCTGTAGATTCTGACATGTCCGAAGATAAAAATGATTTCATTAGAGACTTTTCAATAATCAAGAAAAACAATATATGCCTCCTAAAAGAAAACTTTAGTGATAATTCGGCTAAAGAAATTACCCCAGGTCTTTTGTTTCGTGGCAAACCAGATAAACACGTTAATACTCATTATAAAATATTAGCTATTAACTCTAAGACTGGTTATTTAAAAATCGAGTCGAATAAGTCTATTGATTTAAGGTCGTTTGGTGACAAGCTAAAAAACAACATAGGTAACTTTTATGTTGCATGTAAATAGGTATAACATCTATATGACCGCCCCTGTCAACAGCACGAGCCAAGCTACAAACGGAAAGCCTCCCGTTATTTAATGAGTGCAAGTCATGCCTCTACTGCGAA
>CALZHD010000023.1 GCA_945787155.1 uncultured Gammaproteobacteria bacterium
GCTGTCCACGGCAGCGTGGTTGGCAAGATGGCTTTATCGAATGAGTTAACCGCCTTTGCGCAGGTGGGGCTCGCCAGCTGGGATTATGATGTCGGCAGTGCGAATGATTCCAGTGTCGATGTCTTTTTTGGTGGAGGAGTGGACTATGAGATTGGCGGTAATCTGGCCGCCCGTTTTGCCATTCAGCAATTTTCAATCGATGCCAGTTTCTCTAATGTTACCCGCAATGAAGATATCCTGAATGTGAGTTTTGGCCTGATTTATAACTTCTAACGCTGCCCAGTGTTAGTGTTGATCGTTTTATAGGCGGCGCGAGAGCGCCGCTACAGCATTGCGGAGCAGATGGAGTCTTGTTGTATGGTGTCGGCTACGAGCTCTTCTTTACGTTGACATCGATGCCACTCATTGTAGGCAGCTTCGGCAGACTCCACGTTAGGATATGTCCATACGGATGTGCCATTTTCCAGCATTAATGTGGCCGTTTTATTAGGCCATTCCTGTATATAGAAGTTCATTTTCTTCTCCTTTAGTGTTTTATCAGGGCGCAAGAGCGTAAACATGACGAATTTGTTAAAAACCGATGATTTTTTAATGACATTTGTCTCTGGTTTAGGTGGACGGGTGCAGCAGTGAAGGCTTGCTATCCTCATTTGTATATTTGTAATGGTATATTAAGAGTGACTTTTTGTATCGTGCAGAAATAATAGAATTGTGCATTGTTGAAATTTAATTGATAACAGGGGGATGATTATGGAAGAGGTAGCACATCATAAGATTGTCATCATTGGAGGCGGTACCGGGGGGGTTGCGGTCGCAGCCCATCTGCAGAAAGAGGTTGAGGGCCTCGATATCGCCATTGTCGAACCCGCCGAGACCCACTACTACCAGCCTGGCTGGACCTTTGTGGGTGGGGGAATTACCAAAGCCGAGAAAACTGCGCGTAGTATGAGTTCAGTGATCCCCAAAGGGGTGAAGTGGATCAAAGACGGTGTCAGCACGATTGAGCCAGCAGCCAACGCACTCATGCTGGTTTCTGGTGAGCAAGTTAGTTATGACTTCCTGATCGTTGCTGCTGGCATCAAGATTGACTGGGATGCGATTCCAGGCCTTAAAGAGAGTCTGGGTAAAGATGGTGTGGTCAGCAACTACGATTATAATGTTGCACCGAAGACCTGGGAGACGATTCAGAACTTCAAGGGCGGTACTGCAATCTTTACTCAGCCACCCCCTCCGTTCAAATGCCCCGGGGCAGCGCAGAAAATTCTTTATCTTGCCGATGACGCGTTTCGTAAATCTAATGTTCGCTCCAAAAGTAACCTGATCTTCTGTTCCGCCGCGCCCGGGATTTTCCCGGTGAAAAAATATGCCGCAGCACTCAATGAAGTGATTGCGCGAAAGGGGCTCGATATGCGTTATCAGACCAGGCTGGTTGAAATCCGCGCCGATACAAAAGAGGCGGTATTCGATAAGGGCGGTGAACAGGAGGTGATCAAATATGACATGATCCATGTGACCCCACCGATGAGCGCACCGGACTTCCTGAAGGAGAGTGCCATTAGCGATGCGGCTGGTTGGGTCGATGTCGATCTGCACACCTTGCAACATACACAGTACGCTAACATTTTTGGTTTGGGTGATTGCACCAATACACCAAACTCCAAGACGGCGGCTGCGATTCGTAGCCAGACCCCGGTGGTGGCCAGCAATGTGGTTGCGGCAATTAACGATCAGGTGGGTAAAGCCGCGTATGATGGTTATGCCTCATGCCCGTTGGTGACCGGTTACGGTAAACTGGTACTGGCGGAGTTCGATTACAACATGCTACCGAAAGAGACCTTTCCGTTTGATCAGGGGCGGGAGCGCCGCAGTATGTATTACCTGAAAAAACATGTATTGCCGAAGTTTTATTGGGATGTCCTGCTCAAGGGTGGGGATCTAAATGTGGGGGGGAGTTAGCCGGTACTGATTCAAAAGGGCACCCAGATCACACTGGGCGCCCTTTTCTTATTGATTCAAAATATTGCGTGCATCCTCTTTGGTGATGATGTTGCAGTACTCTTCATCCTGATTGTATGCAATCACCACCTCGCCACTTTTCAATTGTCGCATCACCTGCTCTATTTTGGTTTTCAGGGCTATTTCGATATCGCCGTAATCGGTACCGTTACGAGTGACGAAATCTTCGATCAGGCGGCGTAAGGCATCAGGGCTGAGTTGGTCGTGAGGGATGAGCATGGCAGTGAATTATATAGGGAACCTCTGATTAATTCATGAACTAATCAGAGGTTCTTTCGACGGTACCAGGTAACAGCGCGCGTGTTGTTATGGCACTAGATCAATATTTCCACTTGTAGCCGGCAAAAATCTGGAAACGATCATAGTCATAGCGCAGATCGTTGGTGTCTGTGCTGTGATAGGCGACCTTTCCCCATAACGAACGATGTTTGCTCTGTTCGATCTCTCTGGAGAGAGACAATGAGAGGGTGTCGTAGGTTTTGTTGACATTGACGCCGTTCACCGGATCATCGAATGCCAGCGCATTGGGATAATCCCGCGTCAGTTTGCTCAGTGACAGTTTTGTCCGAATATTGTCACGCTTGTGGATCGCACGCAGTTTGAATTTGTGCGCGGTATAGCCGTTGTAGTTTACCCAGCTATCATCTCGTTCGATGTTTTGGTAATCGCCATATAGCAGCCAGTTGTCATTAAGTCTATGCCTGACCCCGAAAGAGAGGGTCAGGTAAGTATATTCCAGTACAGGATTGCTGAGGAATAAACTTCCCGCAAGATTTCGTGATGGACGTTCATCATAGTCCTGAACCTCTCTTTCTATGCCAGCAGAGAGTGATGTGGCCTTCTGTAACTGGTAATCAATATCGGCTTCAAGGATGGTGTAGTCATAATCCATCTGTGAATTGGCAATCGTGTCTGTGTAGTCTCTTGAGCCAATAGCGAGCCCGCCGCCATATTTAAACGTCTGATCGGTTCTGTTTTTGTATAGCAGCTGAGCGCCGTGGCCGCGGTACGAATAGCGATCGGCGACATCGGTAACCCCTGCTACCTTTTCCAGTCCTGTATCCCGGTCATAGTAGGTCTTGTCGACTGAGTCGATAAACAGATTGGCGTGTATCGTGCTGACGCGGCGTTTTTTCCCTGCCAGCGTGTGTACTGCGCCGAAATCAAGTTTGTACTTTGTTTCGTTGGCGTTGGTCAGGTCAGAGCCAAGGTAAAATTTACCCTTAGCATTCAGCTCGCCTTGAAGATGGGTTTTGTTATTTAATGCATAGATGCCTTCCAGGTTGTATTTGAGTGGAATAAAAAAACCTGATTGAACATCGGGATTGACTATTGGTGTGGCATTATCACTCCAGTCGGTATAGGTGCCGTCGTGAGTGCGGTAAACATTACTGTTATAGCCTATTGCGGCGCTTGCGCTGTGATTATATACAACCTCCTGTGCCTGCACTGTATTGGCTGTGGATAACGCGAGCATGCCGCAGCTTAGAAGGGTGTTTAGCTTTGTTGTCATGATGTTCTCCTTATATAGTGCTTAGTATCTATGGAGTCCTGGCAGATGTCAGACGCCTGCTTTTGGCAAATTCTTCACGTGCCTCTTTGCTGTATCCACCTTTACGCAGCGCGCGCCCCAGCTCTCGATGAAGACGGGCATTACCCGGCTCGCTATCAACGGCCTCTTTAAGCAGCTGGATCCCTTCATCAATCTTCTGCTGATTGAGCAGGGCCGTTGATAGCAGGCGTAGCGTGCGGGTATCGCTGGGATCGAGTGCCAGTAGATGGCGGAAAGTGCTCTCGGCAGCGCTGTGGTTGTCGGTTTTGCTGTAGGTCAGGCCGAGGTTGAACCACGCCCTGGCGTAGCTGTTATCCTGCTCGATAACGGCTTTGTAGAGTGTAATGGCATCTTCATACTGTTGAGCCTCGCTATAGCGGATTGCCAGATTGATGCGTGCCGTTTGATAGTCGGGTTTGATCGTTAACGCTTGCCGGTAGGACTCAATGGCCTCGTTGTTTTGCTGTAGGCGTGTGTAGACGATGCCGAGGTTAAACCATGCCTGATAGTAATCAGGTGCAAGGTCGATCGCCTTGCGTAATGTGGCTAGTGCATCCTGATATTGCGCCTGCCGCATGTGATTGAGGCCGAGGTTGAACCACGCCTCCTGATAGTCGGGTCGTAGGCGTAACGCCTCTTTATATGCCTCTGTAGCGAGTGCGTGTTCTTTTTTAGCGGTGTGCACCAGACCGATATTAAGATATGCTTCTGGATAGTCTCCTTGCAGAAGAGAGATAGCGTTGTAATAATGTTGTAGTGCAAGCTCATAACGCTTTTGGTCATAGGCGGTTTTACCGAGGTTAAAGAGACTGCGCACATGGGTAGGATTGCGTTTCAGCACCCATTCAAACTGCTGGTAGGCCTCTGACCACTGCTTGTTCGAGAGCAGCAGCAGACCGAGATTATAACGTGCCTTGCCATATTCAGGGCTGAACTGAATCGCTTTGCGATACGCGTTGATCGCTGCTCTACTGTTCCCCTGGGCGTTATAGATCAGCCCTTTGTGAAAATATGCGCGGGCATGACTGGGCTTTAGCGAGATCACTTTGTCCAGTTCCTGTAGTGCCAGTGCCTGTCCGTTCTGATCGCTGGGGAAGAGTGATGCTAGCGCTACCCGCGCATCCAGATAGTCGGGTTTCAGGCGAATAGCAGACTCAAATGTTGTTCTCGCCTCATCGTCAAGGTTACCACTTGCCCGCAGGGTGATCCCTTTGTTGTACAAGGCCCTGGCTTTGCGTGTGCCAGCTGCAAACTGGCTGGCGCGTTCAAAGGCTTCGGTAGCTTGTTGATAATCCTTGAGGCGAAGATAGGCAACACCGATGTTATATTGTGCCTCAAAATGAGCGGTGACTTTCTGCAGTAGCTGCCGATAATCGCTAATCGCCTGGTGATAGTCACCGTTGGCTGAATGAACAACGCCACGATTGAAGTATGCACTGGCAAAGACAGGTGTCGTGTTTATCGCCTGATCAAGGTAAAGCAGCGCGCGTCTGTTCTCACCCATTTTATTGTATAGAACGCCAAGATCGTTTAAGAGCTCTGAAGAGGTACTTATATTGAGCTGGTCTTGATAGACCCTTTCGGCTTCTGAGAGCTTACCGCTGTCGATCAGCGCCTGGGCTTTCAGGTATAACGGGTCATTGGTGCGGTTGGTGTTGATCAATTTCCCGAGTTCTGCACCGGCCTCTTCCAGTTCGCCTGCAAGGCTAAGTGTTGGGGTGCTGGCTTCAATCTCGATCAGGGTGACCTGGTTGGCGTCAACGGCAGATTTGTACTGTACGTATAGCAGTAACATAAAGATCAACACAAATACCAGCGTGACCGGTACAAAGCTTTCACGCATCAGTGATGAGAAGTCTCTCACTGGCGACGCTCCTCGGCACTAATCGCTTCAAGCAATGCGCGCATCCCCTGCTGGTTGGCATTCTGTATCTGCAGTCCGGGGCGTACATTGATCTCTAGTAGTACCGGGCCGTTGTCAGAGATCGAGACGTCAATACCGAGATATTTGAGCGGTACCTTGCTGGCCGCGACACAACTCATCGCGATGACACGGCTCCAGTGGGGAATTGTCACGTCCATCAGGGCTTCATTGGTGTCGGGATGGTGAGTAATCTCATTGTTGAGGAAAATAGCGTGCTGCGTGATGCCTGTTTCAATATCGATGCCTAGACCAACGGCACCCTGGTGGAGATTGGCCTTGCCATCAGAGGCCAGTGTTGGGATGCGAGCCATGCATAGAACAGGGCGATGTTGATAGGCGATAATACGTAGATCGGCAAGTCCGTGAGGGCTGAGTCGGGTGATGTCAGCATGCTGGGTGATGCGTTGCTCAATCATCGCGACGTCATTCAGTCCAAATGAGTAAACACCAAAGATGATGTCTGTGATCTGTTTTTTAATGTCCGCTAATGTGAAACGTTTTCCACCGGGCGTAATCCACTGCTCGCCTTCTTTATTGATAAATACCAGTATGCCGCCACCGCCACTGCCTCTGGCGGGTTTAATCACAAAACTTTTGTGTTGGGCGAGTTCATCCGCAAGTCTGCTCAATTCATAAAAAGAACTATAAGTGGCGAGTGTCTCTGGCATTACCACATCGCTGTCGGAAAGCACCTCTTTGGTGAGCAGCTTGTTATCTGCATAGGGGAAGTCACGCCGGTGGTTGTGAGGGTAGATATAATCGAGGTTGCGTTTGTTCATGCTGAGCACCTCGCGTGTCGAGGCGCGCATTCCCTGTAGTCGTCTGATGAGTCTCTTTAGCATGATCTTAACCCCGTGCAAATATCAGCTTACGGAAGCGCACAAACTCCGTCACACGTATGCCAACCCATTTTCCCAACCACAGGTTGAGCGCAATCACTACCAGCAACAGCTCAGGAAAGGCGAGGATCATGCTTTGTAAAAAAAGTGACTCCATTACAACATAGCAGGCGCTAATCACCACCAGTGACCATAGCGTGATTCGCAACGCCTCGAACGAGCCCTGTTCTGATTCAATAATGGCAAAGCGTTCCGCCGTAATGGCGAGGATTGCAATCGGAAAGAGGGTGACGTGTGCCAGTTCAAACAGGCCGAAGTGGACGCTGATCACCGTCATAGTCATCATCACGATGACCACGGTGCTGAGCATAATGGCCATCTTGGGGGAGTGTAAAAGCTGCAGCCATTCAAGCGCCTTGCGTACGGTGGATGAGACAAGAATAATCAGCACAAAGCCGATGATCCCCCATAAAAGCCCTGTCTCCCTCGCCGCAGCGGCAATCAGTGCGGGTAGAAAGGTACCAAAGGTCTGGATGCCAATGACGTTGCGAAAAATAACCACGATGAGCGCGCCCAGTGGGATCATCAGGATGATCTTGAGCAGGTTCTGCGAAATGCCGACCTGTTCGAAGATGGTGTAGAGGTTAAAGATGTTAAAGCTTGATCGATCCAGGCTCTCCAGCGCTTCTCGTTGTGGCACCAGTCGTTTGATCATGTTGAATGAATAATTAAAATTCACATTCGAGGTGTGTTTGAATAGCACCAGGTCACCATAGTAGAGCGTGAGGTAGTTGGCAGGGATGTCAGCAAAGTGATCATTGATGGTATCGAAGGGTACCCAGTGGCCCGCAATGTAGACTTCCACCCATTGATGCGAGATACGTTTTTTGCCGGCCTTCATCACCAACCCGCCCACCAGACGTGCCGGGATATTGAGTTTGCGTGCCAGTGCAAGAAACAGGCGGCTCTTGCCGTTGCAGCTGGCCTCGCCAAGCTTTAGCGCGGTGATTGCATCCGTAAAACCAGAGAAGTTTTTATTAGCAAAGTTGTCTTGCAGGTGTCGATGAATAGTAGTGACTGCATTGAGGATGGTGAGCGGCCCAGCGGGAAACAGTGTCTGTAATGTTTCCGTGATGAGTGGATCGTTGACCTGGACGCCGGGTGCCTCCTGCAGGTAGGGCTGAAGATCCTCGGGATAGCTGTGAGGGATCGCCATATCTGCAGGGATCGCATAGCGGATATGTTTGGCTTCGACAGAATACGAGTAGCGTATATTCTGACGTCCCTGAACGCTTTCTGCGTTCCAGTGCGCCCGTCGATTGAGCGCATCATTCTCAATGCTGATATTAAACAGCCCTGATGAGTTTCCCTCTTCAGAGATATATTGACGGCTGTCGCTGCGAGGCAGGTAGGTCTGGACGGAGATATCGTCGCCGTGCCCGGTAGCCTCGATATTGACATCTATCTGGTAACTGATTGATGGAATCAGGCCGGCCAGCGGGTAGTCCAGTACATAGAGCTTGTAGGCCATGATGCCCCAGGCAGAGGCCAGCAGTGAAATCAGCAGCACTACAAAAGCATAGTGCCTGATGTCTGGCTTTTGCTGATCTGTTTTTTGATCCATGCCTAAGGCCGGTTATATTCACTGTTTTGATTCGATAATGACAACTCTATCTTGTAAAACTGAATTAAAACTTAAAAATTAACGATATAGCCCGTATCACAGATGTGAATTTTCGATCATCCTTATCAGCGTGCGTTGTTGCTGTCTTTCCGTCTGTTTTCTTCAATATGTCTGGTCAGGAATTTATCAAGGTGGTTGGCAAAGGCCATGCGATCACTTTGGCTGAGCACTGGTGGCCCCCCTGTGTCAATGCCGCTGCCTCTCATCGTATCCAGGAAATCGCGCATGTTCAGGCGAGCCCTGATGTTATCTGTGGTGTGGAGTTCGCCGCGAGGGCTCAGGGCGTGGCCGCCTTTTTCAATCGCCTCCGCCGCAAGCGGAATGTCGCTGGTGATCACCAGGTCACCCGCCTCAAGTCTTTTAACGATCTCATCATCCGCGACATCGAACCCCTGTGGCACCTGGAGCATCTTAATGAAGCGTGACGGTGGGGTGCGGATCGACTGATTGGCGACCAGCGTCGTCTCGATTTTAGTTCGCTCTGCGGCCCTGAATATGATCTCCTTGATCACCACAGGGCATGCATCTGCATCTACCCAAATTTTCATTTTATGTCACTTTTGTTGAATGAGTCATCTTTAATGATTTTAACGAAAAGGTAGTCTTCGTCAATCATGTGACTTGCATTAGGCTGTTGAAGAAAAATGGTTAATATTAGTTTGTACTAGCTTCTAAGAGTGGTTTCATTAGCATGGGTAATTGCCTTATTAAGTGAAGGGTAATGTGTTGAGGTCTTTTTCTAAAATTAAATTAAGAATATATTTATTTCCAAGGCTAAATTTATGGCAGCCTTCTGTCTTGCCAATCAGCATTATTGCGGCAGTATGCAAAAAAGACTCGACATATACTTCAGTAACGTCTTTAATCATCAGTACAAGTGCCATAAATACTACAATCTGATAAAAAATACTCTGCAAAATGACTAGACATATACCGACATCATCATCGAAGTTATGTGAGCAATTTGGATTAGATATAGCACAACGGCGGCAACGCCTGGAATTTCTGGAATTGGAAGATAGCGACCACACGCTTGCCACGGAGCTTTCGGAGAGCGTTATCACGCCAAATGTTGGAGGTATTATCGATCAATTCTACGCCAAGTTAGTCACCGATCCCGGTGCATTTAGCTTCATTAGTGATGACGAAACGCTTAGCCGCCTAAAAAAAACCCAGATAAAATATTTATTAACACTAGGGGTAGGTTTTGATACGGAAGAGTATTTTGAAGACCGCTTACGCGTTGGCCTTGTTCATGATCGAGTTGGTCTGCCCTTAACTATCTATCAGTGTAGCTATAATGTTTTGCAAAAAATTATTATTGGCTATATCAGAAAGATGTTGCCAGGCGACTGTGCCGACGCGGTAATCGAATTTTTATTGAAAATCATTTCGCTTGATATGTCATTGGCCATCGAGGCCTATCACGATCTACAGGTGCAGGGATTAACCCGCTCGCTCGATAATATGAAAGATCGTCAACGTTCACTGCAACGCCGCGTGAGCACCGACGAATTGACTGGAGCACTCAGTCGTAGCCAGATCCTGAAAGACCTGCAGCGCAGTATGCAGAATGCAAAAAATGATCGCCGTAATTTATCGGTGATCATGCTAGACATCGATTTTTTTAAACGGGTAAATGATCAGTATGGACATCAAACAGGTGATCAGGTACTGACGCAAATTTCAAAGCGCTTTAAGACTTCCATTCGTAATGTGGATATGGTTGGCCGTTACGGCGGTGAAGAGTTTCTGGTGATACTTCCCGACGCCAATATGGATACATCAAACCAGATTGCTGAACGTATTCGAGCACATGCTGCGTCATCGCCTATCAAGAGTGGCGAAGCAATAATCAACGTAAGTGTCAGTGCTGGCGTCACCATGTTTGTTGATACTGATAGCGCTGAGTCATTGCTTGAGCGGGCAGATAAAGCACTGTATGAGGCTAAAGAGGGTGGTCGAAACAGGGTGGTTTACCTTGGAGTGGAGAGTGGTAGTCCTTCATAAGGGGCTAACGGTCCACTGACAAAAGCATAGATGACAGGGTTTTAATCGCCTCGCGTCATGTTGGTGTTGATCTGTTTTTTCATCATTCAAGAAATCGCTGATTCATTCTGGGTCGATCAACGGCAAGATTATCGTGTGCGATAGGATTTATTTCCAGATTTGAAATTGCCACCATTGATGATGGTGTCCTCTGTGTCATGAGTAACGATGACTATCTATTTGTTTATGGCACATTGAGGCAGCTAGCGGTGCGCAGGGATGCTGGCGAAAGGGCATTTGACCAGCTAACAAACGATGCTTCATTCATTAAGCCCACTTCGATGCGCGGTCAGTTGTTTGAAGTGGGTGGTTATCCCGCTGGTTGCTACCAGCCAGATGCTGGCATGCGTATTATCGGCGAACTCTATCAGGTGGATGCCGCCAGGCTATTCGCCGCGCTGGGTGGCTACGAGGAGTGTGATTCCCATTTTTCTGAGTCGCGCGAATATCGACGTCAACGTGTGCCAGTCGTGTTAGATGATGACACGATGGTGCATGCCTGGGCCTATCTCTATAACGATCCCACTGATGAGATACAGATTATCGAATCTGGGGATTATCTACTGTGGCAGCGCGCCAATGACGTGTTGTTAAACGATGTAAAATGCGATCAGGAGAATGGGTTTGCAAATAACGTATTTGGTAAGCTATTGTTTTGGTTAGTGCTTATGGTTGTAATTGTGTTGGCTGGTTTTTGGTTCTTCGGCCATATCGATTTGCTGTCTTACATCCAGCAACAAGATTCGGCTGCATTGACTGGAATGTAGTTGTATTTAGGGTCTGATTTATGATTTGCCAATATTGAGCCTGTTTGTCAACAGTATTGATAAACAGCAGAAGATTTTATCAATAACCCCTGAATTTTTTATACATAAATGCTGTACTGTTTTGATTAGTTTTGGTTAGAATGGTCATACTTAGCTGGGCATAGCTTGGGAATTGGTTGAGGGGGAGCGATTTTCAAGCTGTGTTTGGCTTAGTTTCAAACTGAGTCTGATACATGACTGGCCCGAATCGCTCGGCCGAACCCCCTAAATAAAAACAATTCTCATTATCTAATTCGTCTGAGCGCCGTCGGTCGCGCCAGCATCTTGATGTTCGGTTTTTTGTTATGTGCCACTTTTTACTACTGACACAATGCTGTCAGCAGGCCTTTGTTACGCTGTAACCTCCACCATGTTATTAATTCAAAACAAGACGATACAGATGGGCGGATCGATCTGTGTGCCACCGCAGGATATGCTGGATATAGGCCGCTTTTGTGTGATTAAAGACCCGCAAGGCGCTATGCTGTCCCTGTTTGCATTTAACAAGTAAGGACAGTGATATGGCGCACGCATACTTCAATGAGGCGACCTTTGATTTTCTCGACCGGTTGGCGGATAACAATCAACGCGAATGGTTCCATGAGCACAAGGCGCACTATGAAGGATGCGTGCGTGAGCCTGCATTACGTTTGATTGCAGATGTGGCAGAGGAGTTGCCACATCTGTCGTCACACTTTGAGGCAATACCAAAGAAGGTCGGTGGCTCGTTGATGCGGGTGCATCGCGACACTCGATTTGGCAAAGACAAGACGCCGTACAAAACCAACATCGGTATTCAGTTTCGCCACAGCATGGGCAAGGACGTCCATGCCCCCGGTTACTATCTACATATTTCATCGGGTGAATGTTTTCTGGGTGTCGGCATCTGGCGGCCGGATGCGCCCTCGCTGGGCAAGATTCGTGACAGGATTATTGAAAAAGAAGATGAGTGGTTAAAGGCGCGTGATCACAAACCATTCCAGAAAAAATATCGTATTAGTGGTGAATCATTGAAGACAGCACCACGTGGATTCAGCAAAGACCATCCGATGATCGAAGACCTGCGGCGTAAAGATTTTATCGCGATTCATGATCTTGAACTTGAGTTAGTCTGTTCTAAAAAATTGAAGTCAGAGATGATGAAGCGTTTTGCTGTTGCCACGCCTTACATGCGGTTTCTGTGTAACGCTTTGGCGTTGCCGTTTGATTAATTCGTTATTCCCGGAATAACGGCGTGGTTCTTAATCAAAATATCATTAATTAATGCGCCGCGCCGACTGACTCTTTCAGATCATCCAGCTATTGCGGCGAGACCGCGTTGTCACTGCACGTGAAATCGCCGAGGCCCTGGAGGTCTCGGAGCGTACTATCTATCGTGACATGCAGGACCTGTCGCTCTCTGGGGTGCCGATCTCAAGCGAAGCGGGCAGCGGTTATCGGTTACTACCCGGTTTTCACCTGCCGCCGTTGATGTTTAATGAAGAAGAACTCTCTGCACTATTGATCGGTGCGCGCATGGTACAGGCGTGGACAGATCAGGGGCTGGCCTCTGCTGCCACGCAGGCGATGATCATGATTGAATCCGCCGTGCCGGAGCACCTGCGTGATGAACTGGCACGAGAGGATATTCTGGTGCCGGACTTCGGGGTTGATCCACGTGTTTCAAAGCGGATGGCATTGATACGTGTCGGTATCAAAGCGCAGCAAAAGATCGAGTTTAACTACAAGCGGAAAGATGGACAGCCATCGAGTCGTATCGTGCTTCCGTTGGGGCTATTTTACTGGGGAAAGGTGTGGACGCTAACGGCGTGGTGTGAACTGCGCGATGAGTTTCGCAATTTTCGTCTGGATCGGATGACACATGTGAGTCTGCTGGAACAGGGGTTTGAGTCGTTACCGGGGCGGGCGTTGCAGGATTATCTGCGGACGGTTTGTGATAATTGAAAACACTATGCCCGAATGTAAATTCGGTTGGGAACAGGGGTAAGATTGTGCCGCAGAACAGGAAACTGACTGAGTTAAAAAACATCGGAAAAAAGATCGCTGCTCGTCTTAATGAAGTAGGGCTTTCATCTGAGGATGATTTGCGAATGGTGGGTGCCGTGGATGCGCATCGGATGATAAAATCGAAATACCCCAGTGAGACATTGCCAGTGTGTTATTACCTCTATTCATTCGAAGGGGCGTTATGCGACAAACATTGGAATGAAATTAGCGAAAAGAGAAAGCTACTGCTTAAGGCCGCGATTGAACAGGGTGATGGAGAATAGCGGTCGTTATGCTCTGTATATATAGTGTTTAATAAAAGATGGGTATTCCAGGTAACCATAGTTGAGGGTTATGATTGATGAAACGATGTGCATGGGCAGAGAAAAGCCCATTAGAAATCAAATATCACGATCAAGAGTGGGGTGTGCCGGTTCATGATGATCGCCTGCTGTTCGAGCTGCTGATTCTCGAAGGGGCGCAGGCGGGGTTGAGCTGGGCTACTATCCTCCAGAAAAGAGCAGGCTATCTTAAGGCGTTCGATAATTTTGATGCGCGAAAGATAGCGCGCTATTCCGATGCAAAAAAAGAGAAGCTGCTGCAAGATCCTGGCATTGTAAGAAACAGATTGAAAGTGAGTGCGGCGGTGGAGAATGCCAAATGTTTTCTGGCGGTGCAAAAGGAGTATGGCAGTTTTGATGCCTATATCTGGTCTTTTGTTGATGGCAAGCCAATCCAGAACAGATGGAAGAAAATGTCAGCGCTGCCCGTGAGTACGTCGGTGGCTGAAGTGATGAGTAAAGATCTCAAGAAAAAAGGGTTCAAATTTGTTGGCCCTACTATCTGTTATGCATACATGCAGGCGGTGGGGATGGTGAATGACCACCTGGTCTCATGTTTTCGGCATGTAGAGGTAAAGGCATAGCTTAGTGGTTTTGATTCAACGTATTGTCGTCACTAATTTGATGTGAAATATTAGTTCCGTATTAAGGAGGGGAAAATGTCAGAAACAAGCGTGGGTAAAGGTCACTGTCTTTGTGGAAAGGTTAAAGTAACAGCTTCAAAGATGGGTCACAATATTGGCTCATGCCATTGCGATATGTGCAGACGATGGACCGGTGGCCCCTTATTGGCAGTAGATTGTGGAAGTGATGTGTCATTTGAGGGAAAAGAAAATGTTGGTGTGTATGATTCATCCGACTGGGCCGAGCGTGGGTTTTGTAAGCACTGTGGAACCAATCTGTTTTATAGGCTGATAGAGAGTGATCAATATATTATGCCGGTGGGCATATTTGACGGTGATGAAGGCTTTATTTTTGATCACCAGATATTCATCGATAAAAAACCAGCGTATTACTGTTTTTCCAATGAGACTCAGAATATGACCGGCGCGGAAGTCTTTGCCAAATATGCGCCTTGAAGCGAATGGTAGCGTGGTGGAATGTTTAGGGGAGCCTCTGATTAAGCAAGTAGCTCGGATGAAATGAAGTGCAATCCGGGGCTGGTTGAGGCTATAACTTCTCCGGATTCTACTCTGTTGCTCTGGGCTGCCTTTGAAGGACCTGGAATAAATGTGAATAATAGCGAAGCATGAAAAATATCTGGCATCGTCCACCTGCATCAATTGGGAAAATCCCGAGATCAAGGCGCTGGCCGAATCGCTGTCATCAAACGGTGATTCAGACGAAGCTATTGCGAAGCGCTGCTTTGAATGGGTGCGGGATAATATAAGGCATAGCGCTGACTACAAACTGAATCCAGTCACATGCAAGGCGACCGATGTGTTGGCGCATAAAACTGGATATTGCTACGCCAAGAGCCATCTGCTGGCTGCACTACTCAGGGCCAATGGCCTGCCAGCGGGTTTATGCTATCAACGATTGAGTGTCGATGATAAAGGCGCGCCCTATTGCCTGCATGGTCTCAATGCCGTCTTCCTCAAGAACCACGGTTGGTACCGTATGGATGCCCGAGGGAATAAAGAAGGTGTCGATGCGCAGTTTACCCCGCCCCATGAGCAACTTGCGTTCCCGATACGGTCAGCGTTCGAGGCCGACCTGCCAGAGATCTGGGCTGAACCACTGCCTGTCGTGGTCTCGGTACTGGAGACATATAAAACCTATGATGAGGTCTATCGAAACCTGCCTGATGTTGATTTGATAAAATAAGCCAATGAAAAAAGAAACCCTCGAAAAACAGCTCGAAAACATCAAAGGCTCAGAAGGCAGTTATCCCTTTGGCCCCGATGCTCTGGTGTTTAAGGTGATGGGTAAAATGTTTGCGTTGGTGTCGCAAACAGAAGAACCTCCGAGAGTTACCCTCAAATGCGCCCCCGCGGATAGTGAGATTCTGGTTAGTCAGTATGAGTCAATCATTCCCGGTTACTATATGAATAAAAAACACTGGATCACCATTTCGCTGACAGGTGAGGTGCCTGATCAGATGCTTATCGATCTGGCGAATGGTTCTTATGCGTTGGTGGTGAGTAAACTCACCAAAGCTGATAAAAATAGGCTTGAACAGCAAAGTTAAAACAGATGCAGGGTGATGAGATAGTCTTCTCCCTCCTTTTTCTTATGATTGTTAATGCCATCTCATCACGCTACAAGTTTTGTACTGCCGTTCGTGTGTTATGTTGGACAAAGAAATCCGGAGTGGAGGGGTTGTGCATTACAACCCGACAACATGATGCTTACCCACCACCTTGACCGTGCTTGCCTGCGGGCCAAAATCACCCTGTTCTTCATCGAAGCGTACTTCGGCGCCGATCTCCAGTTTGTCAAAATCCTGATTCAGGACGCTATGGCGATGGAAATAGATCTCCCTGCCATCGGGGGTATCGATCTTGCCATAATCCTCTTCGGGGGAGAGCTGTGAGATACGGCCATGAGGCGGGGTCTCATGGGATTTAACATGCTGGCCTCTACGCCGGCTGTAATCTTCGAGTTGTCGACGTGCAGCATTAAATGCATCGCGGATCGCGACATAGATATCCTCGTGTGCATGATCCTGGTCATGTTCACGGCTGACCACCAGCTCCTTGTCCGGCACGGTCAGATCGATACGGATGTGGAACAGGTTCCCCTTGTGGTGATGTTGGTGGTGTTCCTCGACGACCACGCGGCACCCCATGATCTGGCTATAAAACTTATCCAGCTTTTCCGCTTTCTCGCGAATGTTTGCCTCCACGGCTTCGGATGGATCCATGTTACGGAATGTAATCTGTAATGGTAATTTCATTGTTAGATCTCCTTTCGTAGTTTGTCTGTAGGATGCCTCTTGAGAATCTACTGTGGTATAAAATGATACCTCCATACGGCTAATGTCAGACCTGTATCTTAGATTATGCCACTTATAGGGAGATGTTTGGAAAGTCGTTGTTACTGTCAAAAAGATGTCTTTTTTCTCCTCTTTTGGCGGCGTCATAGAGTGCCGCTATCTATTGGTCGATTTGTGGGCAGGGTGTAATCTTGAGGCTTGGGTGTCAAGGTGTTACAGGCATCAACGCAACGATGAGGAGTCGCTTATGTTGGCACGCAAACGGATGATAGAGACCATCGAAGCTGAGACGAAATATACCCGCCGTATGACCGGTAGGAGTACCCTGAATAGTTGCGTCATTGACACGATGCGCAGGGTGCCCCGTGATGAATTTGTGCCGTCGAGTGTTAAGGACTTTGCCTATAATGATAGCCCGTTGTCGATCGGGCATGGACAGACCATATCTCAACCTTTTATCGTTGCGTTGATGACTGATCTGCTGCAGCCGCAGGCGGATGATGTGATCCTGGAGGTCGGAACCGGTTCCGGATACCAGGCGGCCATCTTGTCGCAGCTAGTGAAACAGGTCTATAGCGTTGAGGTCATTGAGACGTTGGCAGGGGAGGCTTCGAAGGCGCTGCAACGGCTGGGTTATCACAATGTGGAGGTCAAAGTGGGGGATGGATCTCAGGGGTGGCAGGAACACGCGCCTTATGATGGCATTATCGTTACCGCCGCAGCTCCCTTTGTTCCTCCGGCATTGATCGATCAGCTCAAGCCACTTGCCCGGCTCGTGATCCCGGTGGGGCTGCCCTATATGTCACAGTCATTACTGCTGATTGAGAAGGATGAGAAGGGTGAGATCAGCACACGCGATGTATTGGCTGTGGCTTTTGTTCCGCTGGTGAGTGATAGCGAGAATCAGGAAACTCAAGAGACTTGATAGACAGGACGCCTCTAAACAATTGTCGCAGCGACGAAGCAATCCCCTTTGTAGTGGATATAATATGATTTACAAGTTTCTTTCCGATCTAGTCATATTGCTCCACTTCGGCTTCATCGTTTTTGCTGTACTGGGCGCGCTGTTGGTCATGCGCTGGCCACGGCTGGTATGGCTACATCTACCTGCCGCCCTGTGGGCGATGGCGATCGAATTTTATGATGGTATCTGCCCGCTAACGCCTCTGGAGAACTGGCTGCGCATTATGGCAGGCGAGGGCGGTTATAGTGGCGGGTTCGTGACGCACTATATCGTTGCAGTGATCTATCCCGACGAGTTGACGACGGGTATCAGGATGATGCTTGGCATTGGGGTGTTGATCATTAATCTTGCTCTATACGGCTGGATCATAAAACAGCGCCGTTACGGACGATCGAAATAGCGGTCGAAAAAATCGTTTAGCCCTCGGCGATAATAATCGACTCCACTCACATAAATAGCGTCATTATGTCCGCCTTTAAGCTCAAGAAACTGTTTTGGCGAATTCGCAGCCTCAAACAGACGCTGGCCGTGAGGAAAGGGGATGATCTCGTCATCGCGACTGTGGACGATCAGTAGTGGTGATGTGATCGATGGTAGATAGTCCAGGGTTCCGTAGCGAAGGTGGCTTAGCCAGCGCACCGGAAACAGAGGGTACAATTCGGCAGCCACATCCGGTACGGAGGTGAAGCTCGATTCCAGTATTACCGCTGCGGGTCGGTGACGATGCGCAAGCTCTGCGGCTATGGCCGCGCCGAGTGAGCGGCCCATGATGACGATTTCATCCTCACGATAGCGTTGTTGTTGCAGCAGGTATTGCCAGGCCGCTTCAGCATCACGGTAGGTTCCCTGTTCCGATGTCTCGCCCTGGCTTTTTCCATAACCGCGATAATCGAAGATCAGTACCGAGAAGCCTAGTTTATACAGTAGCTCCAGTGTAAAGAGCCGGTGAGTGATATTGCCGGCATTACCATGGCAAAAAAGGATAACGCCACGCTCATCGGGTACAGGCAGATACCAGGCGTCAAGTTTCACATCATCTTCGGTATTGAGGGTGATAGCCTGGTAATCAAGGCCAACGTCTGCTGGTGTGGCACCGCTGTTGTCAGCAGCGAAACGGGGTAGATACAGCATGTTTGTCTGGTTGAAATAGATGTACCCCAGTATCGCAAGGTACCCCGTGGCCAACAATAGCAGGAAACTAGCAGCACCTTGCCACACCTTCGGTGGTTTCCTATGGGGCATTATAATGCAGCGGCTCTTTGGGGTGGGATCTCCGGAGGCTGTTCCGATTCAGTCATATAATTGTCAGGATAGTCCATTGCCTTATCCCCCAGACTTAATAGAATAGCCTCACTGTAGCACCACTGAACCTGAAATTTAAGGAGTCACGCACTAAAATCACATGATACTCGCGGGGGCCATTGGCGCAATTAATGCTAATACTCAAAAGAAGACTCTCGGAAAACAGCTCGCAAACATCAAAGGCCCTGAAGGGAATTATCAATTTGGCTCCGATTCGCTGCTTTTTAAGGTGAAGGATAAAATGGTTGCATTGGTCATGAATAAAAGACACTGGATCACTATTGCGCTGACAGGCGAAATTTCTGATCAAATGATCATTGACTTGACGACTGGTTCTTATGGGCTGGTGGCGAGTAAACTGACCAGGGCCGATAAAAGTAAGCTTGAGCAGCAAAGCTAAAAATACCAATCCACTGACGTTAAATGTTTGAGTGAAATATATGTCTAGATTAGATTTTGAGAAAGATGGCGTTGAAATACGGAAAGCATTGCTCTCACAGAAAGATATTGAAATAGTAAAATCTGATATTGACCTCGAAAGCGATATATTTCAGAAATATGGAGTGAGAAACCTGGAAAAGAAATTCAGTTCAATTTCTCGATTAGTGGCTGATGAAAAAATACTGTCTATTGCGCAAACCCTGTTGAATGGACGAGTGAGTCTGGTCCGAGCGATATTTTTTGATAAAACACCCCAAAAAAACTGGTTTGTAACGTGGCATCAAGACAAGATGGTGACGCTTGACAGGAAAACAAATATTGAAGGCTGGAGTGCATGGACACTTAAGGATGGCATTCATCATGTCCAGCCTCCTGTTGCTGTGCTTAACAAAATGGTTACATTCCGTTTACACATAGACTCATCTGATGTGGAAAATGGTTGTTTAAAAGTGATTCCTGGTACGCATAAGTACGGAATACTTAAACAGGAAGAGATAGATAAGATAGTTGCTTGTGAGGCTGCTGTTTCTTGCGAAGTAGATACAGGTGACGCAGTTATTATGCGGCCGCATATACTCCATTCATCAAGCAAAGCTCGTAACCCAGATCATCGTCGAGTTGTGCATATAGAGTATAGTAGTTATGAGCTTCCTGATGGTGTTAGCTGGGCATAATTGCCTTCTGGGCATCGGATTCAATAAGGAGGGATGTAATCTCGTGCTACAAAATGAACAGGGCGTTATAATAAGTACGGCTGTCGATAACAGGGGGACAGTGTCGTTATCCTGAATTAATAAGAAGGATCAATCCTGGTCATGAGTGAAAAACAAGCCAATAATCCGCTGCACGGCGTAACGCTAGAGCAGATTGTTAAAAGCCTGGTTGAATATTATGGCTGGGAGGAGCTGGGCCAACGTATCGATATTCGTTGTTTTAATAGCGATCCTTCTGTCAAGTCTAGCCTCAAATTCTTGCGCAAGACGCCGTGGGCAAGAACGAAGGTTGAGGAGTTATACATCGCCACCCAAAAGAGCGTGTGGGTGAAGAAATAATTTTAATTGGCCAGGCCCTTCCGGGGATATTAGAATTGTGTGTGGCAGTGATCTTGCCATTGCATCATGAATACCAGAATGCCACGTAAATATGAAACGGTATTAAGGCGATGACTGCAGTGGCCAGTGTGATGTGAATAATCGTCCAGCCGATGATATACCACTGTTTTTTGATTTTTACGGTATGAAAGCTGAACAGGCCGGTGAGGATGGTGGCAATGAATAGATAGAGTAGTGCTGTTTGGTGCTCATGACCGGTTTGTGTGCTGTGTATAAAGATAAGTATTGGTGCGAATACTCCAAGCCACTGGTGTGTGTTGAGATTTTCCTTTGCCGCCTGATGCCGATTGGCGGTGCGTAGATGTGCCAGTCGCCACTGTGATAAAATGAAGCGGAGAATCGCAAATCCGGTCAATGTCACGCCTTGCCTTACTGAAACGTGGCTCAAAAAAACGGAAAACGGGGTGATTATCTTTGGCGCGACGGTGGCAGGCGAGACAATCTTCATTATTGACTGGCTTATGGCCTACTGAAACGCTGGCTGCTCGGTTGCCAAGAAAGTGCTGCAGGTTTGCCTGAAGTTGCTGCCTTGTGCTGCCCTTTGCTTTCAGGTGGCACTCATCACAGACGAGCTCTTCATGTCCCGGGTTCATTGGTTCGGGCGAGAGCATTGGCTCATTTTGTGGTAAAGCAAATACAACAACTATGATAGTACTGATAAGTATGGCGCTAATAAAACTGATGGTACGCCGGTGATTGGGTCGCCTACTTTTGTTGGCGGCTGGTCGCATCTCTAACTCTCAGGGTACCGGCACTCGATCGTTAGCTGCCAGCTCCTGGATACTCCGACTATCCAGATGCCTGGGAAAATCCGCCATTGCAAAATACAAAGGTGCGGGTGCATATACATGGGTTACCTTGCGGCGGCTGCAATCAAATTCAGGGCATTTTAGTCGGCGAATTTCTCGCCATCTTAGATTACGGAGCGTTCTTGTTCTTCGGGCAGCTTCACGGCGGGCGCGCCGTCGGGTGCGATTGAGCGATATCGCAACCGCAGAGCCATCAAATTTGTTATTACCGCAGTCTAGCCCTGCGGTATAGGGTGTTATCGCCTCATTGATAATTGTCATGATCAGCTCCTTGTCGAAATCGTCGACTGATTATGCAAGCCTGAACAAAGATAGCAATAGCAGGTATAGAGCGTTACTTAATCACAAATAAGCGTGTACCGCCAGATAACCAGAGAAAAAATATTTCCAGGGGCGCATTATGGTGTATGAGTCTTCATCCAGCTGAACATCGCAGTATGACCAATATGCCGTTTTTATGTGAATGCCATGCAATTATTTTCTATACAAATATTATTGTTGTTACTATAGTTAAGGGGTCTCTGATTATTGTTTATGGCTTAATCAGAGGTTCATTTAAATACTAGTTGCCTGGATGTTTTCCTTTCGGACTTAAACTGAGAGAAGGTGCATGAGTAATTCAATTAAGACAAACCTCGAACTCACCTGGCTAAGCGTTCAAATCATCGTCGTCATTTCTGCAACCATCTGGGCCATATTTTTGTGGGATAGTGTAGAAGAAGAGCAAGTTAAACCAAGATTTTCAGTGAGCATGTCAGAACATTTAGAAAATGACTGGTTTTATAAAGACTCACACAGTAGCTGTAAGATCGGAGCTCATTGGGAGCTGGCCAATACGGGGAGCGCTCCTATCGCTATTAAAGATATTAACTATTCCCTGTATGCAATTGCTGACGACAATAATGGCCCTCAACGAGCAGAAGCTAAAGATATGAGCGTTGGGAGATTGATCCGCAAAGGTCAACTCATCGCCAGAAATGATCTTCTTCCTTCTGAAGATTTTGCTACCAGTGGGGGAAAGATAGGTCGAGACATCGTTGTTGTATACCAGCCGGATTCAGACAATCCTGAACAGTGGTTTAACACTCATAGAGTGGCCTTTGTTATAACGTCAGTAGTGGATAAATATGGAAAGCTGTGGTGTCCATTTTGCGATGATACCGAATTTGAAACAAGAGATATTCAACGCTTACAATATGTTTGCTCGGAAAGAAGTTCAAAACTTTCTACAACAAAATAATAAGGAGATAATGCTATGGCATGGTATAGCAAATTATTCAGTGCGGTTGGGGTAGACCTCGCGGCGACAGTTGGCAATGTTATTGATGAGCTGGTGACGACCGATGAAGAGATGGCATTAACCAAGAACCAGAAGCTCAAAATAGAGACCGCTTACAATCTTAAGATGCAAGAATTATTAAATGACCTGGACCGGCGACAACAGGAGCATGAACAAAATCTTGAAAGCGAGTTGACAGAGCGCTTAAAAATCGACATGAAAAGTGACTCAACGCTATCAAAAAATATTCGACCGCTAGCCCTGATATTTATGACGTTAACAGTTTCAATGCTGGCGCTCGTGACGACATTCAATTCTGATTTACAGCCCGCGCAACTAGAAGCGCTTGAAATATGGACGCCGTTCTTTACTACTATTATGGTGACTATTTATGCCTTTTATTTTGGCTCAAGAGGGCTTGAGAAGATGCAGAAGATGAGAAGCTCAGGTGCTGTAGATGCTGAGAAGGCTAAACGCCAGTTAATAAATATTGGCCAGGAACCCAAGGGATAAGGGTAAACGTGATGACTAAAGGAAGAGTGAAATCCACTACGGGTTTAAATCTCCGTCTGAAACCCAATGGTGAAAAAATTGGCGTATTAGGTCATAACGAAGAATTTAGCATCGTAGATGAAGTTACTTTTTATCGAGTTAAAACGGGTTCTGGCAAGATTGGTTACGTCCATTCGGATTACGTCGAGAAAATTCCTTCAACCTCGTTGATACCCGAATCGTCAGTGGTTGAGGAAGATGGCTTTAGTCCTGAGTTTAAGCTGGTTACCTTCAGTCATGAACGTTTTATGGGTGAAACTGTAAAAGTCGATCAGGGCTTTGTTGCTAGTTTGCAACGAGTCGCCCAGTACGCAGGTGAGTGTGATCTCAAAATATGGGTGACTTCGTCAATCAGGCAGCTTAATAATCAAATTGAAGGCGCTATCGTCAAACCAGCAAGCCACAGTTGTCACCATATAGGGCATGCTATCGATATGAATATTTTCTACAACGAAAAACTCTATAACTCAAAGGCTCTTCGCAGGGGAAAACATCGGGATCTGCCTGATAAAATTGTAGCTTTCTTTGATTTAATTCGTGCAGATAGCATTTTGCGCTGGGGCGGGGACTTTGCTACAGAGGACCCGGTGCATATCGATGATAACTTTTATAACAAGCAGAAGTTAATGTATTTGGCGAAATTGGATAGTCGCATGACGCAGCTAAACGCCTGAGTATAAATCTACGTATCTCGGAATGTAATCTCTAGCCATGATACTTAGAGTGCGGTGCAGGTAGCAGGTGAATGCTGGCTGGGTATTTATCGTTCTCTGTTAGGGTGGCAAAGAGATATCTGGAAGATTTAATACCACCTCTTTATTGTCATGCAGTAATGTCTGTCGAATCGGTTTTCCGTTTTTGAATGTTACCAGCCCCAGTTTGCAGTCTGGGAAAATTTTTGTGGCATCATCATCTGAATTCACCAGTGTTATGTTGACTTCCCACAGCTTCTTTGTGAGGAAGGTTGGCAGCCACTTTTCCCACTGGGCTTTCGTGATGGGGCCAGGAAGGGATTTTCTGGCATGATAGGTGTGAGTGATGTCGTTGTGGGTTAATTGATCTGCCATTTTCAGTGCGCGACTATGTCTTTCGGTGGGACTGTTCTTGAGCGATGAGCAGGTAAGTTGCCAGCATTGAAGTGTGGAATTATTGTTTTGGTAGCTGCCATAGGCGGCGAAGGCGTAGTGCACGTCTCCGGAAAGAAAAATGCACTGTTGCAGATGCATGCGTTGTTGCAGTGTCTTCATTAGTGACAGGAGGCTTTGGCTGTTTGCTGCCCAGGATTCAATGTCGGCATGCCGCAGAACATAGCGTGTCAAAAAATCTCGTTGACCGAGAAGGCCTTCAATTTTATGTATAAGTTGATAGTTATCAAGCATCTTTGCTCCCAGTAAAAGGAATTTTTGCATGAATTGAACTGTGCTGAAGCCTAGCACTGGCGTGGTGGCGATGAACAGTGGACAGCTTTCATTGTTGATCCTGGGGTCTGTCTTCAGTTTTGCCCACTCAACCACTAACCAGTCACGGGCGTAGCGGTCCAGTAGTTTAGGCAGGTAGCTGTTGGGTGTGCTTTCACGCTGCGTGCGTGAGTCGATGGCGATCACGGGTGGATTGGTCGGAATCGAATAACCCCAGCGGCGGTGGCGCCATGTGTGCAGATCAAAGCGCTCATCGATCTCTCGGTGAGGGGATTTTTGCAGCAGATGTTGACTGATGGCACTCTTCAGATCCATGGGAAAGTTATCCGGATCGTTGCCGCAACCCTGAAATGCCCAGTATGCCGCGAGGGCGTTTGCTACAACGCGCCGCCCCAGAAGCGAATCGCGTACTTTGTCATACCACATATTAGTGATGTTCCAGTCGTCTGTGACATCGTGATCATCAAGCATCATGTAGGTGGGGATATTGGCGAGCAGGCGCCGAACCTGGCTGAGGGAGTTGGCGAATTTTTTCAGGGGTTCACGCTGCTCATGGAAGTTTTTCTTCGCATCATCGACAGCAGCGATCTCTTCCTGGTTTAGCCTGTCCCACTGTTCCTCCGGTTGCCATTGCGGTACGTTACCCAGAATATAGATGTACATCGCTGCATATTCACCAAAGCTCAATAGGTGATTTTCTGATTGGCGGGAGCTAAAACCAGGATCATGTTTTTTCAGAAATACTTCGCGGCCATTTAGTGGGATGGTGCTGATGGCAACATGTTTTGTCTCTTGATGTGAAGATTTGGAGTCCTCTGCAACCGGCAGCCACTCATCATCCTTGCCGAGCAGTGCTGCGGCTTCTCTGCGGAGCATCGACAGGAGTGATAAGGAAACATCATCGGCGTATATTTGATCGCCTGTCAGCAGCAGCAGGCCAGGTCGCTGTGTGAGATCATTGCAGGTTTGTTCAAGGATGTGATCACCATGACGGAGCGCATCTCCACTTTCATTGCCACCATGGGGTTTGCGACAGCTACCATGCAGTAATGTTCTAAGTTGATCGGCCACATAAAAACTTGGTTTATCAAAGGGGGGATAGGCCAACGCGGATAGATCCCAGAGTATTTTTCCACCGTGCTCATGGTGATGGCTGAGCTGGTAGAAGAGCGTTGTATCAAAGGGGAACTGGAGACCACCGGGTCGCCGTGCCTCCAGGAGATAGATAAACAGGTGCTCCCCCAGTTGGGTGCACTCGCTGTATAGCTGTTGTGGGTTGCTTGTGCCGAGAGTTTCCCCTGTGGTATCTAATATCTCAAGTACAATCTCTATACGTTGATGGGTAGCAATCCAGACGCAAATACGATTTGACGTAGCACGGCGAAGAATTGGTCCAGCCAGTAGTCCATCAGTCATTATCTTCTCCGAGGGTGAAACAGCGCGCCGCCGATCAGTATGAATGCGGCACTAGATATACTACAGTCAAACAAACAGGACATCCATTGCAAATGATACTTACTCATCAGGCTTCCGGCAGGGGCGCGTGATCGCTGTCAGTCAGCTGTGTATGTTAAGTCGTTACAAGGTTATCGTCTGCGGGCTAGCTCAAAATGACATGTGCTGGGAAATAAAACAGGAAATATTTTTTGTTCAAATCAATAAAGTTTAGGCGCATTATATATCCTGGCGCAGGCATTTTCCTGCCATTCAATCAACAGCAAAGTATAAACAGAAGGAGAAGCAGATGACTGCAATTACGTTGACATCGCAGCAGCGAGACCAGATCAAGAGCGATATGGATGTGCAGATCGAAATGTTTTCGGATGAGGAGGTAGAGCATCTGGCGACACGATTGAATAAGATCATCGATATCCCGTTTATCAAGGAAGGGACGGAGCAGACGATCCTGGTGAAGATCGTTCGCAAGGTTGATCGACTCTTATATCGCAAGCTGCCAAACGAGATGTACGGTCTGGTGAAGCGTGTGAATGACGGCATTTCTGATGAAGATGCTCAACAATTAAAGGCGGTGCTGGGAACCAGGATCAACAAGGACTTCGACATCCCCTATATCCCTGAGTGGGTGGAGCAGGAGATCCTTGAGGCGCTGATTGGTCTGATAGTTAACGGCATGCGCAAGAATTTCAGTTTGATGGAGTTGCCTGCGTAACGGGAGCGATGACGTTAACCTGATCAAGCTCGTAATGACCATCGGCAAATAATATGAGACAGGTCGCCGCCGCTGCTGCGCTGGGGGCGGCGACAGTCTACGGCAGGTCGACCGGAATCTGGCGTCATATTTTTTCCTTATATTCTTGTTCTTTATCCCAATATTTTTATTGATTTGGACGCTATTTCCTCTTGTCGGGATTAATCATGGTGAAGCTGTGGCAGAGGAAAGTATTAAATTCTATGAAAAGTCTTTGTGTGGAGATACTTCCAAATATTGGAGTGAATGCATTCAAGTGAGTACAAGCCATATTAATGATGTACAAACTTCAAAGATTATAGAGGGAAGGCTTATGTTTAAAAGAAATGATCTGATGGGGATCTTTACAAAAGAAGGAGCCATTACAATTAGTATGCCAAAAGAATATTTCTACGAAACAGAAAAAAACCCCTGTTATAAGACTGGTTGTGAGTAATTTTATCAAATTCTATATGCTAAGATAATTTACGTACTACGCTTACAATGAGTCTAAAATTGTGGTGCTTATAAACTCTGGTGAGATGATGCAAAGTAGGAGTACCAGGATTTTCACATAGTTGTCCTCGTGGAGTTTTCACATTGCTTACCAAAAGGAGAAGTCAAATGACTGGTTGGTTTGAAATAAACAAGAATAGTGATGGGCAGTTTTATTTCGTTTTGAAGGCGGGTAATGCTGAAACTATTCTCACAAGCGAGATGTATCAAGAGATAAGTTCTGCTAAAAACGGAATTGCGTCGGTGCAAGAAAATAGCCCCTTAGAGGAGAGGTTCGAGCGAAAGACTGCATCCAACGGGAAGCCATATTTCAACCTGAAGGCTGCAAACCATGAGGTTATTGGTACGAGCCAGATGTACTCCTCTGAAACAGCTTGTGATACTGGCATTGCCAGCGCGAAGGAGAACGGTTCGTCCAATACCGTTAAGGATAACACCTGAGGGTCATACTAAATGTCTAATCGACTTATCAAAAAAATCGGGTCAGCAAAAAAATCGGGTCAGAGAGGGTTTAATTAATATATATTCATTAATTGCTCTCTGACCCGAATGGCACAAACCCATTTTATTTTGGGAATGACATGTCAGCAAAGATGGTTAGTGAAGAGGTAGCTCAAACAGTATCCCCTCGCCAGTGGATCAGATTAGTTGTGGTGTATCTCCTAATCCCGCTGATTTTATTCATATGCGGTGGGGACCTCGGCTGGTGGCAGGCGTGGCTATATTCCATGCTGATCTTGGCCGCTGGTATTGGTGGGCGCATGTGGGCGGAACAACGACATCCTGGATTAACAGCCGAAAGACAAAATTTTGAAAATATCCAAAACGCAAAAGCCTGGGACAAAGTGCTTGCACCACTGATGGCGGTGAGTGTCGGGTTTCCTATGGTCATTGTAGCAGGGCTGGACCACCGCTATAACTGGTCCCCCGAATTTCCGCTATGGCTCATCGTGATTGGCTTCATTTTGATCTCGCTCGGATACGCTTTCGCTGCATGGGCATTGGTAGAGAACCGCTTTTTCTCCAGCGTGGTGCGCATTCAGACGGATCGAGGGCATGTGGTGTGTGACAGTGGCCCGTACCGGTTTGTGCGGCATCCGGGTTA
>CALZHD010000024.1 GCA_945787155.1 uncultured Gammaproteobacteria bacterium
ATCGTTTCTTTCTGTACCAGAATTGGTGAATCTACTACTATTTTAGCCTAATGTATCCACTCAGTACTGTTTTTCACCCACACGAACCCGCGTAGACCCAAATATAATAAGGCGCTTCGAGTTGAACGCCGCTAAAAAGCGCGGAGCCTCTCAAACGCAACGAGAATTTCTTGAATGCCGAAGATGCTAATATGAGTTATACCTTCTGAAAGAGGATAGCATTCGTATGAATTTAGAAAAATCTAAGAAAAGGATATCTAAAAAAGTAAAGAAGGGGTTTCAGGGTTATCCCATGATTACCATCGCGTACTATGGCCCTAATGATAAGCTTGCAACAAAAGTTGCGGTGGGGTTTATAGCAGAGGAGGATGGTGAGGCTCAAATGGAAAGATTTAGCACTGAAGGTGATATAAGAGAAGATATTACTGTTCAATCTGCAATCATCAAAATTATTGAGAGCTCTGGCGCGAAATCGGTCTCTTTAATGGATAGAATCATTGGTTGTCCTCATGAAGAGGGTATTGATTATCCGGAGGGTGAAGAATGCCCTGCGTGTGAATTTTGGCATGGAAGGGATCGCTTTACAGGAAAATATATTCAGTGAGCATCAGGTGTGACATGAAGCACCGTGGGTAGATGGATATCTGCTTTATAATGACTACGCTGAAGCCCACTGATCAACAAATCGATCTTATCTTTGAGTGGGACATCTGAAACCCGCGCGGAGAGGGTGTCTGCCGCTACCTCAGCCATTTTGATGATGATCTGTTGATCGTCAACTCGATAACTATCGCAGACGCTCTTTTCGGCAATCTTATTATCTATTCGATGAGTCTCATTTATGGCTCGAGGTGGCCGTCCTGACTGCGTCATTCAGAATTGGGCGGGATTGGGTTGTTATTTTTCCAGTATTGGGGGTGATAAGCGGGTAAAAATATTTTTTTGACCGTCGTTTTGCCTTCAAAGCTTATGTGTTTTCTAGCACTGCTTTCCAACCCTCTGATTTAATAAATTTTTGCCTTTTCGACTGTTTCTCCCACTTCCCTCAAAAAACAGTTTTCTCCCTAAGTTATTGTGTCTAAAGGGAGAAACTGATCACAAAGGGGGTGCTTTTTTCTTGACAGCTAATTAAACGGGTATATAGTGTCGCTAAGTGGGTGAAAGTGGTGAATTGTGGGTATTATTGCACAGGAGTGAGGCGCGGTGTTTCGGGGAGTACATACGCTCAATTTGGATGTCAAAGGCCGTCTGGCGATTCCGAGTAAATTTCGGGAGCGTCTGAGTGTGCTTTGCGATGGAAAATTGGTCGTCACTGTCGATCGGGATCATTGTCTGTTGCTCTATCCATTGCAGGAGTGGGAGGTGCTTGAGGCGAAGCTTGCAAGTATGCCCAATATGGATAGGCAGACGCGTCGCCTGCAGCGCTTGTTGATTGGCCATGCAACGGAGTGTGATATGGACGGAAATCATCGCATCTTATTACCACCACCGCTACGTGAATTTGCGGTACTTGAAAAGAAAGTGGTGATGATCGGGCAGGGAAATAAGCTTGAGCTGTGGAATGAACAGAGCTGGATTAAGCGTCGTGATGAGTGGTTGGAAGAGGAAGAAGATGACGCGCCGCTGAGTGAAGCGCTGGAATCGTTGTCGTTGTAGCTTGATGATGGATGAGATTGAAGATGAAGCATATCAACACCAGGCGGTTTTACTTAATGAGGCAGTGGCAGCATTAGCGGTAAAACCGGCGGGTGCCTATGTGGATGCAACCTTTGGGCGTGGTGGACATGCCATAAAGGTGATGGAGCGGCTTGATCAGTCGGGACGATTACTGGCGATCGATAAGGACCCTGAAGCGGTTAGTATGGCGCAACAGAAGTTCGGATCGGATCCTCGTTTTTCGATACAACATGGGTCATTTGCAATGCTTAGTCAGCATGTAGCGAGTCAGGGGCTAACAGGAAAGATCAGCGGCGTGCTGCTCGATCTTGGGGTCTCTTCTCCCCAGCTGGATGATGCCTCGCGCGGTTTTAGTTTTCGAAATGATGGCCCACTGGACATGCGCATGAACCCTGATGCAGGCGAGAGTGCGGCACAGTGGTTGGCGCGTGTATCCGTTGATGAGATTATTCGAGTGTTACGTGAATATGGTGAAGAACGTTATGCGCCGCGCATTGCCCGCGCCATTGTGGCCGCACGTCAAGAGGCGCCGATCGAGACCACCGCACAGCTGCAGGCGATTGTGGCACAGGCCAATCCATCATGGGAAAAGGGTAAGGATCCTGCTACCCGTGCATTTCAGGCGATCAGAATCGCCATCAATTACGAATTAGATGACCTGCATGCCTGTCTCGATCAGATGCTCGAGGTGCTTGAGGTCGGCGGGCGTCTGGTGGTGATTAGCTTTCACTCGCTGGAAGACAGGATTGTAAAACGATTTATGCGAGATCAGGAGCGCGGCGAGCAGTTTCCGCGTGGCCTGCCGGTGACTGAAGGGCAGCGTGCGCAGCGTCTGCGCCGCATCGGTAAGGCGATCTACGCTAGCAAGGAAGAACTGGCCGGCAATCCACGTGCGCGTAGTGCCGTGATGCGTGTTGCGGAGAAGGTTGCATGATTAAGGGGCGGTCTGTTTTTTTAATCCTGCTGGCCACGGCGGTCTTGCTTTCTGCGTTGGGAGTGGTCTACAGCAAACACCACAGTCGTAAACTTTTTGTGGAACTACAGGCATTGGAAGGAATGCGTGACGGGTTGAACATCGAATGGGGACAGTTGCAGCTAGAGCAGAGCACATGGGCGATGCCAAATCGTGTCGAACAGATTGCACGTACCCGTCTGGGGATGGACGTACCCGCGCCTGATCAGATAGTGATTGTATCGCCATGAAGAAGAAAGCCGTTGCGCCGTCAAAGAAACTGGCAAAAAAGCTGGCGAAGCAACCCGTGTTGATTCACCCACTGCGTCACAGCATTGTGCTGGGTGGGATGTTGCTTTCGGCGGGACTGTTGGTGTGGCGTGCGGTTGATCTGCAGGTGACCGATAGCGAGTTTTTACAGGGGCAGGGCGATGCGCGTCATCTGCGCGTGATGGAGGTGCCGGCGCATCGCGGTATGATCACCGATCGTAATGGTGAGCCGCTGGCCATCAGTACCCCGGTCGATTCAGTGTGGGTGAATCCTCAGGAGTTGTTGACTGCGAGTGACCAATGGCCACGTCTGGCAAAGCTGCTTGATCTGGATCTCGATGAACTGACCCAGCGTTTGATGACGCGACAGACGCGTGAATTTGTCTATCTAAAGCGTCGAATCAACCCCGACCTCGCGCAGCAAGTGAAGGCGCTAGGCATCCCCGGGGTCTTTTTACAGCGCGAATATCGCCGTTATTATCCTGCCGGTGAAGTGACGGCGCATGTGGTTGGATTTACCAATGTCGATGATGCAGGTCAGGAGGGACTTGAACTGGCCTATGACGACTGGTTGCAGGGCGCTTCCGGCAGTAAACGTGTGATTAAGAATCGTCTTGGACATGTTGTCGAGGATGTCGAAAGTATTAAGGTACCGGAGGCGGGGAAGGAATTGCGTCTCAGTATTGATCGCAACATTCAGTATCTTGCCTACCGTGAATTGAAGACGGCCATCCGCGATCATCGCGCTCGCTCAGGTTCGATTGTTGTGCTCGATGCAAAGACCAGCGAAGTGCTGGCAATGGTTAATCAGCCCTCTTATAACCCTAATAATCGCGGCACGTTGAAGAGCAGTCACTTACGTAACCGTGCGGTGACTGATGTGTTCGAGCCGGGATCTACGATGAAGCCGTTTACGGTAGCGGCGGCGCTCGAATCAAAAAAATATCTGCCAGGGAACACGGTCAATACTGCGCCTGGTTATTATCGTGTTGGGCGCGATACGGTGCGTGATATGCGTAACTACGGCAAGCTTGATCTGACCGAAATTTTAGTGAAATCGAGTAATGTCGGTGCCAGCAAACTTGCGTTGTCGTTGGCGCCGGAAAAATTGTGGGATGTCTATTCACGCGCAGGTTTTGGTTCGCTCACCCATAGTGGATTCCCGGGTGAGGTGTCGGGGTTGATGACGGATCACTGGAAATGGAGTGATATCGATCACGCGACGCTCTCTTTTGGTTACGGTATGTCAGTCACATCGTTGCAATTGGCGCAGGCCTATACCGTGCTGGCCAATGGTGGGCTGACGAGTCCCGCTTCTTTTCTGGCACTCGATGGGGTACCGCCGCAACAGGAATCTGTCATGAGCGAAGCAGTGGCGAAGCGCGTATTGAAGATGATGGAGTCCGTAGTCTCTGAAAAAGGGACTGGTGCGAAGGCCGATGTGGCGGGTTATCGTGTCGCAGGCAAGACCGGCACCGTGCATAAGTCTGCTGTGGGTGGTTACTCCGAAGAGCGTTATCTCTCACTGTTTGCCGGCATGGCACCGGCAAGTGATCCGCGACTGGTTGCCGTGGTGATGATCAATGAACCCCGTACCGAGGCGTATCATGGTGGTCAGGCGGCGGCACCTGCCTTCTCTAAGGTAATGTCGGGAGCACTGCGTCAGTTGGGTGTGGTGCCGGATGATGTACCACGTATTAACAAGCAGCGCCTGCATCAAAAGATTGCCGAGCATGCGATGCCACAACAAATTGCCTCTGATCTGCATGTCTCTGCTGGAGGTCTGCGATGAGCGGCGGTACATCAATGAATTACGGTCAGCAGCTTAGTTATTTAATGGCGGGGCTGGTCGAGATCGATGCAGCAAATGATCGCGAAATTCATGGTCTCGCCATCGATAGTCGAAAAATTGCGTCGGGTGATCTTTTTCTTGCCTGTCGCGGTGCTAGCACAGATGGTATGCGCTATGTGCAGGATGCCATCGCTGCCGGTGCCGCCGCAGTGGTATTTGAAGGTGATATTGATGATGCGGTAGCCGATCAGATTCCGATGATTCGAGTGAGTGAGCTGCAACAACAGTTGGGCTTGATCGCATCGCGTTTTTTTGACAATCCATCGCAACAGCTTTTTGTGATCGGCGTGACCGGCACCAATGGAAAAACCTCATGTTGTCATTTTCTGGCGCAGGCACTGCAATTAAATGGCGACAAATGCGGCGTGATCGGCACGTTGGGTTACGGTCTGCCCGATGCGCTACAGGTGGCAACGCATACCACGCCTAACCCGGTGGTGTTGCACTCCCATTTGAGGAGTATCGCCGATGCGGGTGCAAAACATGTGGTGATGGAGGTTTCATCGCACGCGCTGGAGCAGGCGCGCGTCGCAGCGGTGGCGTTTAATGCCGCGATTTTTACCAATCTGACGCGTGATCATCTCGACTATCACGGTGACCTGGCCTCCTATGGCGCGGCAAAACAGAAACTGTTCGAGATGCCGGGTTTGAGTCATGCAGTGATTAACCAGAATGATCCTTTTGGTGCGCAGCTACTGACTGCACTGCCTGCCAGTGTGAAGGCAGTTGCTTATGGATTGCTGGATGACGAGGCACAGAAAATATCTGATGATCGACTTGATGTCTACGGTCGAATAATTCGGCTTGATGGTGCCGGAATGGAGATGCATGTGGTCACCTCATGGGGTGAGGGCGTGTTACGTAGCGACCACCTGCTCGGTGCATTCAACGCACGTAATTTATTGGCGGTGCTTGCGGTGCTGTTATTAATGGAGTTGCCGCTGCAAAAGGCGATTTTACTACTGGCGCAGGTGCGTAACGCCGATGGACGCATGGAGCGCCTTGGCGGAGCGGGAACGCAACCGCTGGTGGTAGTTGACTATGCCCATACGCCTGATGCGCTACAGAACGTATTGACCGCCCTGCGCGACCACTGTCGCGGCCGCCTGTGGTGTGTGTTTGGCTGTGGCGGTGATCGTGATCGTGGCAAGCGTTCATTGATGGGGCAGGTGGCGGAACAGTTTGCTGATGATGTGATCATCACCGATGACAATCCGCGCAGTGAAGATACCGCTTCGATTGTGGATGACATTACTGCCCGTATTTCACAGCGAGAAAAAATCACGGTGATTCATGATCGTGAGACGGCGATCAGAACCGCATTGCACAGTGCTACCGCAGATGACGTGGTGGTGATAGCCGGTAAGGGTCATGAGACGTATCAATTGATCGGTGAGCAGAAACTCCCGTTCAGCGATCGCCAATGTGTCGAGACGATCTTGCAGGAGGTGGCGTGATGCCAGTCGTTACGCCTGACCAGTTATCGATGTCTCAGCTGGCGCAGATCACCGCTGGCAAACTGCATGGCCATGATGCTGAGTTTTCTGCGTTGAGCATCGACAGTAGAACGCTTAATAGTGGTGAACTGTTTGTTGCATTACGTGGTCCGAGCTTTGATGGCCATGCCTTTGTCGATGCGGCAAAAGAGAAAGGCGCTATTGCGCTACTGGTAGAGCATACGGTCGATAGTGATTTGCCACAGGTGGTGGTGAGTGATAGTCATCAGGCGTTAGGGCAGCTGGCAGCGGCATGGCGGATGCGTTATCAGGTGCCGTTGATCGCGGTGACCGGCAGTAATGGCAAGACTACGGTCAAGGAGATGTTGGCATCTATCCTGGGTGTGATGTCGGGGCAGCCTGGCAAAGTGTTGGCCACTCATGGCAATCTGAATAATGATATCGGCGTGCCACTGACGTTGATGCGCCTCAATAGCGAGCACGACTATGCCGTGATCGAGATGGGCGCCAACCACGCTGGAGAGATTCGTTACCTGACGCATCTCGCTCAGCCAACCATCGCGTTAGTGAATAACGCGGGCGCTGCGCATCTCGAAGGTTTTGGTGATGTGATGGGTGTTGCTAATGCTAAAGGCGAAATCTTTGAAGGGTTATCGACAGCAGGCGTTGCTATTTTTAATGCCGATGATGACTATGCGGATGTGTGGCGTGACCTGTGTGTCGGTAGAATCTGTCAGACCTTTGGTCTTAGTGAAAAAGCCGATGTGACAGCAAGTGAGTTACAGTTAAGTAACGATGCCAGTTATTGCTTTAGCTTGCATGCGGCGAATGATGTCATCGATATCCAGCTACCACTGCCAGGCCAGCATAACGTATTGAATGCGCTTGCTGCCAGTACGGCCGCGTTGGCAGCAGGTGCGACATTGGCGGCGGTGCGTGATGGCCTGCAGGCACTCGGTAGTGTTGGCGGAAGATTACAAGTTAAACAGGGCGTTGCAGGCATAACGATCATCGATGATACCTATAATGCCAATCCCGCTTCACTACAGGTGGCGCTGGATACGCTTGATGACTACGGTGCTGGTGAAAAAATTCTGGTGCTGGGGGATATGGGTGAGCTTGGTGGTCTTGCAGTCAGCCTGCATCAACAGATGGGTGAGCAGGCGCTTAACAGTGGCATCGATCAGCTCTTTACCATCGGAGCACAGGCGCAGCATGCGGCACAGGCATTTGGAGCTACGGCAAATCACTTTACAACCCAGGCAGCGTTAATCGCCGCACTGAAGACGGCAGTTTCAACGAATAAAAATAAAACGATGGTATTGATTAAAGGATCCCGTAGCATGCAGATGGAGCGTGTCGTCGCCGCATTGCTTGAAACCAATCGATCACAGGGGGGCGCGAGCAAAGATGTCGTTCATGCGTGCGCTGTTGGGGCGGGGGGCTAACGTATGTTGCTACTGCTGACCAATTACCTGGCAGAGACCTATAGTGGTTTTGGTGTCTTTCAGTATCTGACCTTACGCGCCATTCTTGGCGTGTTGACGGCGTTAGTGATCTCTTTTGTGGTGGGGCCGGTAATGATTCGTAAGCTCAGCTCTAACCAGATTGGACAGAATATTCGCGATGACGGCCCGCAAACTCACCTGATTAAATCAGGTACGCCAACCATGGGCGGTGCCCTGATTCTGGTGGCGATTGCCATCAGTACGCTATTGTGGGGGGATCTTAGTAATCGTTATGTGTGGGTGGTATTGATCGTCACGCTACTCTTTGGTGCGATTGGATGGGTTGATGATTACCGCAAGATTGTGGGGGGAAGTTCAGAAGGGCTCAGTGCGCGTGACAAATTTATGTGGCAGTCGATAGCAGGGCTTGCGGCAGCAATTTTTTTATATGCAACGGCAAAAATGCCGATCGAAACACAGCTAATCCTGCCTTTTATTAAAGATGTCGCTATTGATCTGGGTTTCATGTATATCGTGCTCGCCTACCTGATGATTGTGGGTTTCAGTAACGCAGTTAATCTCACCGATGGGCTTGATGGATTGGCGATTATGCCTGCGGTGATGGTGGCGAGTGCACTTGGTATATTCGCCTATGTGACGGGTCATGTAAAATTTGCAGAGTACCTCGGGATTCCTTATGTGGCGGGTGTCGGTGAAGTTGCCATCATCTGTGGCGCACTCGCGGGTGCCGGTCTCGGCTTTCTCTGGTTCAACACCCACCCAGCGCAGGTATTTATGGGTGATGTTGGCGCGCTTGCATTGGGTGCCGCGTTGGGTGTGATTGCCATCGTAGTACGACAGGAGATTGTCTTACTGATTATGGGCGGTGTTTTTGTGATGGAAACTGCCTCCGTAATGATACAGGTGGCCTCGTACAAGCTGACTGGTAAACGTGTCTTTCGCATGGCGCCCCTGCACCACCACTTTGAATTAAAGGGTTGGCCGGAGCCACGCGTGATTGTGCGTTTCTGGATCATTACCGTGATTCTGGTATTGATCGGCCTGGCATCGTTGAAGGTGAGATGAGGTCAATGGTGATGCATGCCTGTAAACAGTTTGGCGAGATGGGCCGAGTAGCAAACATAGAAAGATTGGTTGGCGAAAGCGTGATTGAGATTGAAGGAATAAAAGACGACGCGATGAATGGTACACAACAGTCACGGAGCTTGATTGTCGGTCTGGGTAAGACCGGCCTTTCCTGCGCGCGTTTTTTAAGCGTGCGCAATGTACCGCTGTTGGTCGTCGATAATCGCGAAGCGCCACCGGAGCTGGCACGACTGCGCGCAGAGATACCGGGAGTCGAGGTGCAGTTGGGTGAGTTTGATGACGCAACCTTCCTTGCTTGTAGCGAAATAGTGTTGAGCCCTGGTGTCTCATTGCGAACACCGGCAATAGCCGCTGCCGTTGCGGCCGGTGTACCGGTGATCGGTGATATTGATCTCTTTGCGCGCCACATTAACGTGCCGGTGCTGGCGATTACCGGCTCGAATGGCAAGAGCACAGTGACCGCGTTGTTGGATGAAATATTACGTGGTGCGGGCAAGCGGGTCGCGATGGGGGGCAATATTGGCACGCCCGCGCTGGAGCTGATTGCTGAATCAGGCGAGTCTGACGAGCTGGATTTTTATGTGTTGGAGCTCTCCAGTTTTCAGCTGGAGACGACGCATCAATTGAATGCGGCAGCAGCCGTGATTCTTAACCTTAGCCCGGACCATCTGGATCGCTACGACGGTTTAGATCAGTACCTGGAAGCCAAACAGCGCGTCTTTCGTGGCGATGGTGTGGTGGTCTGGAACCGTGATGATGAAATGCTCAATAAGCTTGATTTGAACGGTCGAATCGCTTGTTCATTTGGTATGGACGAACCGAGTGATAATGACTTTGGGGTGCGCAGCGACGCGGGTGTTAGTTATCTGGCGAAGGGTGGCCAGTTGATGATGCCCGTCGACCAGCTTGCGCTCAAGGGTGCGCACAATATCGCAAATGCATTGGCGGCAGCGGCACTGGCTGACAGCGTTGGCATTTCTGAAACCGCAATTGTCGCTGCGCTGAAATACTTTAGTGGCCTGCCTCACCGCATGCAATGGGTAGCGGAAAAGAACGGCATCACCTGGTTCAATGATTCGAAGGGGACCAATGTGGGTGCGACGGTTGCAGCTCTGCAGGGCCTGGAAGGCAAGGTGGTACTGATTGCGGGTGGCGTGGGTAAGGGCGCGGATTTTTCACCGCTTGAACCCGTGTTAGCAGAGAAGGCGCGTGCTGTTGTCCTGATGGGACAGGATGCGGCGCTGATTGAAGCGGCGATCGGTGGCGCCACAATAATCATCCATGTGGGTTCGATGGAAGCGGCTGTTGCGCAGGCAGCAAAACTGGCGCAGCCGGGTGATACAGTGCTGCTGTCACCGGCCTGTGCCAGCTTTGATATGTACAGTGGTTTTGAGGCGCGTGGCGACGCCTTTGTTGCAGCAGTCAGGGAGGTGCTTGCATGAGTCGTGCAATGGCCTTTCGTAAGCCGAGCGCAGAAGAAGTGGTGACGATCAAGTCAAAGACGCCGCACATCACTGACGTCAAGCTGCTGAATGACCACTGGCTGCTGTTTGTGATCTTTATGTTACTAGGCGTCGGTATCGTGATGGTTGGTTCTTCTTCGTTTGAGATTGCAGATCGTAAACTCGATCAGCCCTTTTATTACCTGATACGGCAGATTATTTACGTCATGGTCGGTGTGTTGGCGGCGGCGGCGGTCTTGCGTATGCCACTCGCATTCTGGGAAAAGACGGGCGCCTATTTTCTGATGGCCGGTGTATTGTTATTGATTCTGGTGCTGGTGCCGGGTGTTGGTCGGGAGATCAACGGCAGCATGCGCTGGTTATCGTTGGGCATTGCCAATGTACAGCCGTCGGAGTTTGTCAAGCTCTTTGTGATTATCTACATGGCCGGTTATCTGGTGCGCCATGGCGATGCGATGCAGACGGCGCTGGGTGGGTTCGTGCGCCCGATGGCGGTGCTGGCACTGGTGAGTGTGTTGCTGTTGGTCGAACCTGATTTCGGTGCTGCAGCAGTGATACTGGCCACCGCGATGGCGATGATGTTTCTTGGTGGAGTGCGCTTCTGGCAATTTTTGGTGCTGATGGTATTGATGACGTTGGCGCTGGCTGCCCTGGCAGTTTCTTCGCCCTACCGTATGGAGCGGATCACCGGTTTCATGGATCCATGGGCAGACCCATTCAATAGTGGTTTTCAATTGACGCAGGCGTTGATCGCCTTTGGCCGTGGCGAATGGTTTGGCGTGGGTCTGGGTAGCAGTGTGCAGAAACTGTTCTATCTGCCCGAGGCCCATACCGATTTTCTGTTTGCGGTGATTTCTGAAGAGTTTGGTTTTGCGGGTGCATTGACGATTATCGCGCTGTTTTCCTTTGTCGTAGTGCGCGCCTTCATGGTGGGGCGGCTGGCTGAAAAGGTCGGCATGCGTTTCGCTGCTTACCTTGCTTATGGGGTAGGCATCTGGATCGGCATCCAGGCTTTTATCAATATTGGTGTCAACATGGGGGTGTTACCCACCAAGGGTTTAACGTTGCCCTTTATGAGTTATGGCGGCAGTAGTGTGCTGGTGATGTGTATTGCGGCTGGACTATTGATGCGTGTGGATTACGAGCGGCGTCTGGCCGAGTACGTTAATCATAAAAAAGCGCTTAGTAGTAAGTCGAGCAAGAAAAAAGGCGGTGATGTCGAAGGAGCCAGTGCATGGTGACGCGCATCATGATCATGGCGGGTGGCACCGGTGGACATGTCTTCCCCGCATTGGCGGTGGCACAGGAGCTACAATCGCGCGGTGTTGAGGTCATCTGGATGGGCACACGTCGTGGTATCGAGGCACAAGTGGTGCCTGCCGCCGGTATCCCGATGGAGTGGGTTAGTATCACTGGCTTGCGCGGTAAAGGTGCCGTGAGCTGGTTGCTGGCACCGCTAAAACTGCTCTCTGCCCTGTTTCAATCGCTGGTGATTCTAATGCGCTGTCGTCCGATGGCAGTGCTCGGAATGGGTGGTTTTGTGGCAGGCCCTGGCGGCGTGATGACCTGGCTACTGCGCAAGCCGCTGGTGATTCATGAACAGAATGCCATTGCGGGGTTGACCAACCGTCTACTGGCGGGCCTCGCTACAAAGACGATGCAGGCATTTCCTGGCGCATTGCAGCAAAAAACCGATCCGCAACTGGTGGGCAATCCGGTGCGGATGGAAATTGCGGCATTACCGTTACCGCAGCAGCGTTTTGAAAAACGTTCTGGTCCGTTACGTCTACTGGTGTTGGGTGGCAGTCTTGGCGCACAGTCACTGAATCGTGTGGTGCCGCTGGCGATCAATGCATTGCCTGAAGTGCAACGTCCCGAGATCTGGCATCAAGCGGGTGAGCGTTTGATTGAAGAGGCGCGCGCAGGTTATCACGCTGTCGCTGTGGATGCGCGCGTCGAACCCTTTATTGATGACATGGCTGAAGCCTACGGTTGGGCCGATCTGGTGCTGTGCCGCGCGGGCGCGCTTACAATTTCTGAGCTGAGTGCTGCGGGTGTGGCGGCGTTACTGGTCCCCTATCCATATGCCGTGGATGACCATCAGGCACACAACGCGGCGTTTCTGGTCGATGATGGCGCTGCCATATTATTGCGTCAGGATGCGTTGAGTGCAGAACAGTTGAGTGTCTTGTGGCAGGGACTGTATCAGCAGCATGGCGATAACGAGGGTGTGCGCAACCACCTGCTCGGTATGGCGATCAAAGGGCGCGCCCTTGCAAAACCGGACGCGGTTCAGCTGGTCGCGGATGCTTGTGTGGAGGTGGCGCATGCCTGATCCTATTATCGATACCACGGTGCAGCCCGATAGCAACAAATGGATGGCGCGGGTTAAGCGTATCCATTTTATCGGTGCCGGTGGCGCGGGGATGAGTGGAATTGCAGAGGTGCTGCTCAATCTTGGCTATCAAGTGAGTGGCTCTGACATGCAGGCAAATGCGACCACGCAGCGTCTTGCTGCGCGTGGCATGCAACTCACTATTGGTCACGATGAAGGTGTGATCAATGGCTGTGATGTGGTGGTGAAATCGACGGCGGTGAAGGAAGATAATCCCGAGATTATTGCAGCGCACAGACTCCATATTCCTGTGATCCCACGGGCTGAGATGCTGGCCGAGTTGATGCGTTTTCGTTATGGCATCGCCGTTGCTGGCACACACGGTAAGACAACGACGACGAGTCTGATTGCTAGTGTGCTTGCCGAAGGGGGGCTTGATCCTACCTTTGTGATCGGTGGGCGTCTTAATAGTATTGGCGGGAACGCACGACTTGGCGCAGGGCAGTATCTGGTCGCCGAGGCCGATGAAAGCGATGCCTCTTTTTTGCATCTACAGCCGGTTATGGCGGTGGTGACTAATATCGATGCCGATCACATGAGCACCTATGGTGGCGACTTTGCCGTGTTACGACAGACGTTTGTTGAGTTTCTGCATCATCTTCCTTTTTACGGTCTGGCAGTGGTTTGTCTTGATGACCCTGTGATCAAAGAAGTGCTGCCTGAGATCACGCGCCCTTTAATGACCTATGGCACATCGGAGAAGGCGGATATCACGATCTCTGATATTCGTCAGCAGCAGGCTGTGACAAAGTTTCGAGTGTCGCGCGCGGGTGAACCGCAGTGGCTTGATATCACTCTTAATATGGCAGGCAAACATAATGTGTTGAATGCGACAGCTGCGATTGCGGTCGCGCATGAGCTGGGGGTTGATGATGCAGCCATCCTGCGAGGTCTCGCAAATTTTCAGGGTATCGCACGCCGTTTCCACGTCTACGATGAGATTAAAACAGCGCTGGGTGATGTATTGATGATCGATGATTACGGTCATCACCCACGTGAAGTAGCAGCGGCGATTGCGGCGATTCGTGACGGTTGGCCAGGGCGTCGTCTAGTCGTAGTGTTTCAGCCGCATCGCTATACCCGCACTCAGGAACTGTTTGATGATTTCGCGAAAGAGCTGTCAGAGGCCGACGCGTTGTTGATGCTCGAGGTTTACGCGGCGGGTGAGACACCGATCGCTGGTGCCGATTCGCGGGCCTTGTGTCGCGCGATCCGCACGCGTAATCAGGTCGATCCCGTATTTATTGAAGATAACGACGAGCTGGAGACGGTGCTGTCCGGGCTGCTACAGCCAGGTGATGTGTTGCTGACGCTGGGTGCCGGTGATGTCGGTGCCGTGGCGGCGCGCCTGGAAAAGACTTTGCGAAATGAGAAAGGGAGTGTCTAACGGTGACAGTAAGTTTCGAGACAACAGTGGTTGGCGGAGGCGGGGTCGTTATGGGTGACTTACGTACCAGTGAACCGATGTCGCGTCATACATCATGGCGTGCCGGCGGTGTAGCAAAGCATTTTTTCAAGCCTGACAATCTTGAAGAGCTGGCCGCTTATCTGAAACAGCGGCCAGCTGATGAGCCGATTGTCTGGGTGGGTCTTGGTAGCAATCTGTTGGTCCGCGATGGCGGTATCAATGGTTCTGTGATCTGTACTAGTGGTGTACTGGGCAAGATGGCGCTGTTGGAGAGTGATTTGATTCGTGCCGAAGCAGGGGTTCCTTGCGCCAAACTGGCGCGATCCAGTGTGCGCTTTGGTCTTGCGGGCGCAGAGTTTTTGATCGGTATTCCCGGTACCGTTGGCGGTGCTCTGGCGATGAATGCCGGTGCCTTTGGCGGTGAAACGTGGCCGATTGTCGAGGCGGTCGAGACGATGGATCGCCAGGGGCGCCATTATCTGCGCACTCCGGAAGAATACCAGGTGGCCTACCGAGAGGTGGAGGGTCCGCTCGATGAGTGGTTTGTTGCGGGCCATTTTCGTCTCAAGATAGCCCGAGACGATGGCCTGACTCGCACAAAAGCGCTGCTTGAAAAACGCAATGAGACGCAGCCAACCGGTCAGGCGAGTTGTGGCTCTGTATTTCGCAATCCGGAGGGTGATTATGCGGGTCGTCTGATTGAGGCGTGCGGGCTCAAAGGGTATTCAATTGGCGGGGCAGTCGTTTCAGAAAAACACGCCAATTTTATTATCAATCGCGGTGATGCGACCGCCGCAGATATTGAGACGCTGATCCAGTTCATTATCACGCGTGTGGAGGAGCAGCAGGGTGTCAGGTTGGTACCGGAGGTGCACATTGTGGGTGATGCGGCAGCGGCAGGGAGTGCGCAAGGGTAATGACGCGACGCATCGATCAAGCCGCAAGCTTTGGAAAGGTCGCCGTACTGATGGGTGGCAATTCCTCAGAGCGCGAGATCTCGCTGAAGAGTGGCGCTGCAGTGTTGCAGTCGCTGCTGCGCAGTGGGGTCGATGCACATATGTTTGATCCATCCAGTGAAGATCTGTTGCAGATGCGTCAGGCCGGTTTTGATCGTGCTTTTATCATGCTGCACGGCAGTGGTGGTGAAGATGGCGTTATCCAGGGTGCGCTGGAGACGCTGGGCCTGCCCTATACCGGCACCGGCGTGATGGGGTCAGCACTGGGGATGGACAAGTTACGTAGCAAGCAGTTATGGCAAGGGGCTGGCTTACCCACGCCTGCCTATAAAGTGCTTACAGCGGATAGCGATTTTGCTGCTGTGGCGCAGGCGATTGGCGTACCGATGATTGTGAAACCTGCCACTGAGGGTTCCAGTATCGGCATGAGTAAAGTAACGACTGTGGAAGGATTATCGCAAGCATGGCAGAAGGCGGCCAAAGGCGACGCAACTGTGTTAGCAGAGCGTTGGGTCGACGATGCGGAGTATACGGTTGCGATCCTGCAAGGAGAGGCGTTGCCATTGATTCGAGTCGAAACACCGCGGGCATTTTATGACTATGAGGCGAAGTACCAGTCTGATGAAACCGGTTATGTCTGTCCGTGTGGGCTTGAGGCAACGCAGGAGTCTGCTTTACAGCAACTGGCACTTGATGCCTTTAATGCGGTGGGGTGTCATGGGTGGGGGCGAGTTGATCTGATGTGTGATGCACAGGGCAAGGCGTGGTTGATTGAGGTCAATACCGTGCCGGGGATGACTGACCACAGTCTCGTGCCGATGGCGGCAAAGGCGGCGGGGATCGAATTCGATCAACTGGTGTGGCGCATTCTCGAGACCAGTGTTGTCGGTGAGGCTCAACAGCATGGCTAGTAAGAATAAGCGTAGTGAAAAACAGCAGCCGCGCCCTTTTCTGGATGGACTCAGGCATTGGTTGCCGCGTATTACTGGAGGCGTGTTGTTACTTGTCGTGATTGTCTTTGCGGGTGAGCGGTTGACGGCAAAATTGATCGATCCACAGGCGATGAAAATTAAGTCGGTACAGGTGGAAGGGATGTTTGAGCATGTGAAACCGCTGGAGGTTAAGCAGGTGGCCGCGAGCTTCAGTGAGCAGGGTTTTCTGGGGGTTGATGTTGGCCATGTGAAACTGGCCATCGAGGCCTTGCCCTGGGTAAGACAGGCCTCAGTGCGCCGTGTCTGGCCCGATACGCTTTATGTGTCACTGGAAGAGCGGACGGCGGCTGCGCGATGGGGTGACGCCGGATTGGTGAGCCCAGATGGGGCGCTCTTTTTTCCGCAAGATATCACGCAGTTTGCGCAGTTGCCTGTCTTGATTGGACCGGGGAGTAATGGTGCGTTGGTATTGGCGCAGTATCGCAAAATACGTGGATTATTGGCTGCACATGATTTGGTTATTGCACAGATTGAACAGGATGAGCGACGTGCGTGGATAGTGACATTAAGCAGTGGAATGAAGCTGTTGCTGGGACGGAAAGAGAGTGCGATACGCCTTGCACGTTTTATAGATATATATCCAAAGGTATTGATGACGTGGGAGCGGACGATCGATGAAGTCGACTTGCGTTATACCAACGGTTTTGCAGTGCGTTGGAACGCAGTGACTGGGAAAGAAAATGAAATTGCGCAAGGCTGAGAGTAGAGAGAGACAAAACCATGTCTAAAAAAGATGAAAAAGATCTGATTGTCGGGCTCGATATTGGCACTTCGAAAGTGGTGGCCATCGTGGGAGAAATTACCGAAAACGATAAAATTGAAATTATCGGCATCGGTTCGCATCCATCGCGCGGTCTCAAGAAAGGGGTGGTGGTCAATATCGAGTCGACGGTGCAGTCTATTCAACGTGCGGTGGAAGAAGCTGAGCTGATGGCTGGATGTGAGATTCATGCCGTCTATGCGGGGATTGCGGGTAGTCATATTCGCAGTCTTAACTCACACGGTATTGTAGCGATACGCGATAGCGAGATTGCAGCGGGTGATGTTGATCGGGTGATCGATGCGGCACGTGCAGTGGCAATCCCAGCCGATCAAAAAATTCTGCATATCCTGCCGCAGGAATTCATCATCGATAATCAGGAAGGGATTAAAGAGCCGATCGGGATGTCAGGGGTACGTCTTGAGGCAAAAGTGCACATGGTGACCGGCGCAGTGAGTGCGGCGCAAAATATTATCAAGTGTGTGCGTCGTTGTGGTCTTGAAGTGGATGACGTGATTCTTGAACAGTTGGCGTCCAGTTATTCTGTATTGATGGATGACGAAAAAGAGCTGGGGGTTTGCCTGGTCGATATCGGTGGCGGTACCACAGACATCGCTATCTTTACCGACGGTTCGATTCGCCATACGGCGGTGATTCCGATCGCTGGTGATCAGGTGACTAATGACATCGCCGTGGCACTGCGTACGCCGACGCAATACGCAGAAGAGATCAAGATTAAATATGGCTGTGCGCTGACGCAACTTGCCAGCCCTGAAGAGACCATTGAGGTGCCGAGTGTGGGTGATCGTCCGCCACGGCGCCTGGCACGCCAGACCCTGGCAGAGGTGGTCGAACCCAGATATGAAGAGTTGTTTACGTTGATTCAGGCCGAGCTGCGCAGGAGTGGTTTTGATGACCTGATTGCGGCAGGAGTGGTGTTGACGGGTGGGACATCGAAGATGGAAGGGGTGATTGAGCTGGCGGAAGAGATCTTTCACACCCCGGTACGGCTGGGTGTTCCGCAATATGTGGAAGGGTTGGTGGATGTGGTGCGGAATCCTATCCATGCGACAGGCGTGGGGTTGCTGCTATATGGCCATACACAGCGACATGTGAAACACCCGAATCTCGGGGATGCAGGTGGGGGCGGTATCTGGGCGCGGATGAAGAGTTGGTTTCAGGGTAATTTTTAAGTTTTTCGTAATCGATAAATAATTGTAGTGAATTAAGAACCAAAGGAGAGAAAATATGTTTGAACTTATGGATGCATATAGCCAGAACGCAGTAATCAAGGTGGTTGGTGTCGGTGGCGGTGGTGGTAATGCGGTGGAGCATATGGTCTCTGCGGACATCGAGGGTGTGGATTTTATCTGTGCCAACACTGATGCTCAGGCATTGAAAAATTCATCCGCAAGAACGACCTTGCAGCTGGGCAATGGTGTCACAAAAGGGTTGGGTGCGGGAGCTAATCCAGATATTGGTCGCCAGGCGGCACTTGAAGATCGTGAACGTATCGCTGAGATCATCGAAGGTGCAGACATGGTCTTTATCACTGCGGGCATGGGCGGTGGTACGGGAACCGGCGGGGCACCGATTGTTGCCCAGACTGCAAAAGAGCTGGGTATTTTGACGGTTGCCGTTGTCACCAAGCCGTTTCCATTCGAAGGTAAAAAGCGTGCCAGAATTGCGGATGAGGGTATTGAGGCGCTGGGTGAGCATGTTGATTCACTGATCACCATCCCCAATGAAAAGCTGCTTTCAGTATTGGGCAAAGATGCTTCGTTGTTAGAGGCCTTCAAGTCTGCCAATGATGTACTGCTGGGCGCTGTACAGGGGATCGCAGAACTGATCACGCGCCCGGGACTGATCAATGTCGATTTCGCCGACGTACGCACGGTGATGTCTGAGATGGGCATGGCGATGATGGGTTCAGGGAGTTCCGCAGGTGAACATCGCGCTCGTGAGGCGGCTGAAGCTGCGATCGCTAGCCCACTGCTGGAAGATGTCAATCTTGCAGGTGCTCACGGTATTCTGGTGAATGTCACTGCTGGGCTGAGTATGACGATTGGCGAGTTTGAAGAAGTGGGTAATACCGTGAAAGAGTTTGCCTCTGATGATGCAACTGTGGTGGTGGGGACTGTCATCGACCCAGAAATGGAAGATGAGCTGCGCGTCACTGTCGTGGCTACTGGGCTGGGTCAGGCGTCGGTGAAACTGGAAGCGAAGCCTGTTAAGTTGATCTCCAAGACTAATGGTGGCGAGGTGGATTACAACAAACTGGATCGTCCAACCGTGATTCGTAATCAGACCACGGCCACGGATCAGAATGTTATTCCTGCAGATGGCACTAACCTAGATTATCTGGATGTGCCTGCCTTTTTGAGACGTCAGGCAGATTAATTACGATGGGCAAAAAAGGAGGGTGTAACGGGTAAATTTTCTCGCATATGCAACGTTTAGGTACCTGGCTGAGTCATTATCTGAACGGCCCTGTTTCTATGCAGGGTGGTGCGGCTGTGCTAATATCCGCCGGGATCGGCAGATGGCCGTATTGAATAATTTGGCTCGTGATCTGTCAGCGTGTGGAGCGGGTGGGAAAATAAGTAAATGATTAAGCAACGTACACTGAAAAATGTTATTCGAGCCACTGGCGTTGGGCTGCATACTGGGGAAAAGATTTATCTGACCCTGCGCCCTGCCCCGGTGGATAGAGGTATTGTTTTTCGTCGCGTCGATCTTGATGAGCCCGTTGAAATTGAGGCGAGAGAAGAAAATGTAGGGGATACAAGGCTTTCCACCACTCTGATTAAGGATGGTGTCCGTATTTCGACGGTCGAGCATCTGCTGTCGGCATTTGCTGGGCTTGGGATCGATAACGCCTATGTTGAGCTGAGTGCGTCAGAAGTGCCCATCATGGATGGCAGTGCTGGACCTTTTGTCTTCCTGATTCAATCTGCTGGCATTGAAAACCAGCCTGCACCTAAGCGTTTTATCCGTATCAAGCGTCCAGTGATAGTGCAGGATGGTGATAAATGGGCCCGTTTTGATCCATTTGAGGGGTTTAAGGTCTCGTTTGTGATCGATTTTCAGCACCCTGCATTCGATGGTAAGGCGCGTGAGGCGACAGTCGATTTTTCCACCACCTCGTTTGTGAAAGAGGTGAGTCGTGCCCGGACCTTCGGATTTATGCGTGATATTGAGTGGTTGAGGGAGAAGAATCTGGCTCTTGGCGGCAGCATGAGCAATGCGATTGTGGTTGATGAAGAGCGCATTTTGAATGAAGACGGTCTGCGTTACGACGATGAATTCGTGAAGCATAAGGTGCTGGATGCGATTGGTGACCTGTATCTATTGGGTCACAGCCTGATCGGTGCCTTCAGTGGGCATAAGTCGGGGCATGATCTCAATAATCACCTGCTGCGTACATTAATGGCAGATAAGGATGCGTGGGAGCTGGTAACCTTTGAACAAGACGACGAACCGGCTCCAATCTCATTTGCGCAACCGCTTCCAGCAAGCTGATTTCGGGCAGTTCATGCGCGATTGGCGGGCCTACGTCTGGCCAGTTGTTGTAGAGCGTGTTTCAGCCGAGGGTTGGGCGTTGAGTCGGCCAAGGTAGTGATCAAGGTCGCAGATCTGGAAGAAATTTTAAATTTTCTTCTTGTGTCAGAGGGTTGAGGCGCCGATACAGGTTTTACCCGGATATGAATCTCTTTTATATAGTTGCAGCGGTGGTGTGTCAGCGTCGATAGCATTGCCGGCACGTAAAAGCGGAGTTGTGATGCCCAAGCCGCGCTGTTCGTTTGCAAAACAAGCGATTTCCCCCGGATATTGACTGCCTGGCAGTGCCCTTGTAAAGGCGTTGGTAGACAGCTTTGAACGAGTGCTGTCAGCTCTATGAGTTGGTTTGAAAACTGTGTAAGGCGTTGTAGTTGTCTAGAATTGCCGCCGATCAGCAGTTTTTTAACAGGGTTAGGATGGCGCATATTTATGATTTCAGGCGTTTGAAAAAGATTCGAGGTTGGATAAGGATAGATGAACATCATTCTGTTTTCAAAGAAAGCTAAAAAGTCTTCCTGTATAAATCTGGGGAAAGACAAGTTATTGCTCATTTTGGCCTTTTTTATGGTTATTTTGCCCGCAAGTGTCATGTATGCGGGCTATGAAATGGGGAAATCTTATGCCGACAATCAGGTGTTGCCTGATAACTGGGAGGCTGAGATGCTGCGTCATCGCGATGAGTTGTCCGAGACCACTCGCACAGCACGTGAAAATATGAATGCACTTGCAGTTCGTCTGGGTGATTTGCAAGCACATACCGTCAGGCTTAATGCACTAGGGCGGCGTCTGACAGAAAAAGCCAGCCTTGAGAAGGGCGAATTCAACTTTACCAAGCCACCTGCACAAGGTGGTCCGGAGAATGAATCGCAGGTGTTGTCCGAAATGGAGGTCCCTGACTTTTTGGCTTCTCTGGATGAGCTAGCGGCGCAACTGGACGACCGTGAGCAACAGTTGCGCGTGATGGAGGCATTTTTCATGGGGCGTGAGCTTGAGGGCGAAGTTTTTCCTGCGGGCCGTCCGATTACAAAAGGCTGGATTTCATCTTATTACGGGATGCGAGTCGATCCTTTTACCGGCTTGCAAGCGATGCATAAGGGTGTTGATTTAGCAGGAAAAAATGGTTCTGAAGTGATTGCTTCGGCCGCCGGTGTTATCACCTGGGCCGGTGAGCGTTATGGTTATGGCCAGTTGATTGAGATCAATCATGGAAATGGTTATGTGACACGCTATGGGCATAATAGTAAGATTCTGGTGCAAACGGGGGATGAGGTTGAGAAAGGGCAGCCGATCGCATTGATGGGATCCAGTGGACGCTCAACCGGACCACACGTACACTATGAAGTTATAAAAAACGGACGTGTAGTCGATCCGATTAAATATATAAATGCGGCACGCTAGAGTAGGATACAGGATTCGATACAGACTTCTGGGTGCAGCGATAATTACATTATAAAAACTAGTCGACGCGACGCATTTCAAGTCGCCCTTGGGTATTCATGCTTAATAAGGTTTTCAGTAAGGTATTTGGAAGCCGCAATGATCGTCAGCTGAAAAAGCTGAATGTGATTGTGGATAAAATAAATGGATTTGAAGCGCCTTTTGAGGTGTTGTCGGATGATGAGTTGCGCCAGAAAACGGACGAGTTCCGGGAGCGCTTCACCGCAGGTGAAACGCTCGATGATCTTTTGCCTGAGGCCTTTGCCGCGGTTAGAGAAGCTGGCAAGCGTGCACTCGGGATGCGACACTTCGATGTTCAGCTCATCGGTGGAATGGTGCTGCATCAGGGCAAAATTGCTGAGATGCGCACCGGTGAAGGTAAAACGCTGGTGGCCACCTTGCCGGCCTATCTCAATGCCCTAAGTGGTAAGGGCGTCCATGTTATTACCGTTAATGACTATTTAGCCAAACGTGATGCAGAGTGGATGGGCAAGCTTTATGCCTTTCTGGGTATGACGACGGGCGTGTCCGTTTCAGGTCAGGATCATGCACAGAAGCAGGCCGCCTACAGCGCTGATATCACCTACGGTACCAATAATGAATATGGCTTCGATTATCTACGTGACAATATGGCGTTCAGTGCCGCCGACAAGGTTCAGCGCGGTCTGAATTATGCCGTTGTCGATGAGGTGGATTCTATTCTGATCGATGAGGCGCGGACGCCGTTGATCATCTCTGGCCCAGCAGAAGACAGTTCTGATCGTTACAAACAGATCAACAAGTTGATCCCCCAATTACAGCGACAGGAAGTAGAGGAAGAGAGCGAGGGGGTAGAAGGTCCGGGAGATTACTCGGTGGATGAAAAGGCGAAGCAGGTCTTTTTCACGGAAGCAGGTCATCAAAAGATTGAAGAGATGCTCGAAACAGCTGGTCTGCTGAATGAAGGTGAGAGCCTTTATGATGCGGCTAATATTAGTCTGATGCATCATCTCAACGCGGCACTTAAGGCGCATGCGCTGTTTCAGAAAGATGTCGATTATATCGTACAGAACAATGAAGTCGTCATTGTGGATGAATTTACCGGTCGTACCATGCCGGGGCGTCGCTGGTCAGAAGGGCTGCATCAGGCGGTTGAAGCCAAAGAGGGTGTTAAGGTTCAGTTGGAGAGCCAGACGCTGGCGTCTATCACCTTTCAGAATTATTTCCGAATTTATGAAAAGCTCTCCGGTATGACGGGCACCGCCGATACCGAGGCGTTTGAGTTTCAGCAGATCTACGGCCTTGAGGTGTTGGTGATTCCAACCCATCGTCCGATGCAGCGAGTGGATCATGGTGATCTGGTCTATTTAACCATTAATGAAAAATACAATGCGATTATTGAAGATCTTAAAGATTGTCACTCGCGTGGTCAGCCGGTATTGGTGGGAACCGCTTCGATTGAGTCATCTGAGTTGCTATCTCAGGCGCTCACCAAAGCGAATATTAAACACGAAGTACTGAATGCCAAGCAGCATGAGCGTGAGGCGGAGATTGTTGCGCAGGCCGGTCGTCCCGGTGCATTGACCATCGCGACTAATATGGCGGGTCGTGGTACAGATATCGTGCTTGGCGGTAGTCTTGAGGCCGAACTTGCATCAGTGGATGCCAGTGATGAAGTGACGGTCAATCGAGTGAAAAGCGAATGGCAAAAACGTCACGATCAGGTACTGGAGAGTGGTGGTCTGTACATTATCAGTGCTGAGCGTCATGAGTCTCGGCGGATTGATAACCAGTTGCGCGGACGCTCAGGGCGTCAGGGTGATGCTGGTTCCAGTCGTTTTTATCTTTCGCTGGAAGATAGTCTGATGCGGATTTTTGCGTCGGAGCGTGTCTCCAGCATGATGCAGAAGCTGGGCATGGAAGATGGCGAGGCGATTGAGCATCCGTGGGTCAGTAAGGCGATCGAAAATGCCCAGCGTAAAGTTGAGGGGCATAACTTCGATATCCGTAAGCAGCTGCTTGAGTTTGACGACGTCTCTAATGATCAACGTAAGGTGATCTATGATCAGCGTAATGAGTTGATGGAGGCGGATGATATTTCAGACACTATTAATGAGATCAGAGATGATGTTGTTAATGAGGTGATCGATACCTATATTCCACCGCAGAGCCTTGAAGAGCAGTGGGATGTGCCAGCGCTTGAAGAGGCGCTGGAAAATGAATTTGCGATGCGTCTGCCGCTTGCTGAATGGCTGGAGCAGGATGAAGAGCTGCATGAAGAGACGCTGCGTCAACGAATTCTTGATCAGATTGAACAGGCCTATGCAGAGAAACAGGCTCAGGTTGGCGCAGAAGTGATTCGCCATTTTGAAAAGGCGGCAATGTTACAGGTGCTGGATGGTTTCTGGAAAGAGCATCTGGCGGCGATGGATTATCTACGTCAGAGCATCGGACTGCGAGGTTATGCGCAGAAGAACCCGAAGCAGGAATACAAGCGTGAATCGTTTGAGATGTTCACTCAGCTGCTGGATCGTATTAAGCATGAAGTGATCAAGATTCTGTCACGTGTACAGATACGTGCTGAAGAGGATGTTGATGCGATCGAGGCACAGCGTCGTCAGCAGGCCCCGATGCAGTTCCAGCACGCTGAGGCGAGCGCGATGGCGGGTGGTGTGGATGATCTGGCGCAGGCGGAAAGCGATGAAGCTGATGAGCCGTTTGTACGTGAGGGCCGCAAGGTGGGCCGCAATGAGCCTTGTCCGTGTGGTTCAGGCAAAAAATACAAACAGTGCCACGGCAGGGTTAATTGATCGATTGATTAATCGATTGTCTGATATTCCCGCTTCAAATAACAGGGCTCCTGACTGGTAAACGTGAGGAGCCCTCGTCTATACTTCCGCGATGGCCGTGAACCTTCCTTTAGACTTACCCTTCATGCATCCCGTTGCCGGGGTGCGTATTGCAACTACTGCTGCAGGGATTAAATACCCTGGGCGGACAGATCTTGTTGCCTTTGAATTGGCGGCGGGGTCGCAGTGTGCCGCGGTGTTTACCCGCAACGCCTTTTGCGCTGCTCCAGTAGTGGTGGCGCGAGACCATCTGAGCGCCACCGCGCCACGTATGCTGTTAATTAACTCGGGTAACGCCAATGCCGGTACCGGTGAGCAAGGTTATCAGGATGCGTTGCAGAGTTGCGCGTTGTTGGCAGATGCCACGGGTTGCAGCACTAATGAGGTGTTGCCATTTTCAACCGGGGTGATTGGCGAGTCGTTGCCGATGGAGAAATTTGAGGCGTCAATGGCATCGCTGTCAGCGGGCTTTGATGCAGACCACTGGCGTGATGCAGCCCACGGCATCATGACGACAGATACCCTTCCCAAGGGGCTGTCACGTCAGATTATGATAGGTGATGAGTGTGTCACTATCACGGGCATTGCGAAGGGCTCGGGGATGATCTGTCCCAACATGGCAACGATGCTGGCCTATGTCGCAACCGATGCCAACATCGACCCTGAACTGTTACAGCAATGTTTGCAAGATGCTGTGGAACGGTCATTTAACTGCATTTCGGTCGATGGTGATACCTCGACCAATGATGCCTGTGTATTGATGGCGACCGGTAAGGGGATGGCAGTCGCTATCGACGATGAGACGAGTGATGCCTATGTGCAGTTTTGTCAGGCGGTCACCGAGGTCTGTGTGGTGCTGGCGCAGGCGATTGTGCGAGACGGAGAGGGGGCGACAAAATTTATTACCATCGATGTGGAAGGTGGTGAGAACGAGGCTGACTGTCGTCAGGTCGCCTATACCGTGGCACATTCACCGCTGGTTAAGACCGCCTTTTTTGCCAGTGATCCCAACTGGGGGCGAATCCTTGCCGCGGTGGGTCGAGCCGGCATTGCCACGCTGAATATTGGGCAGGTGTCGATCTATCTGGACAATCTCTGTATCGTGCGCGATGGTGGGCGTGCGGCGGAGTACACGGAGGCTGCGGGTGATGCCGTGATGCAGCAGGAAGAGATTACTGTGCGCATTGTGCTGGGCGATGCGCCACATCGGGCGCAGCTCTGGAGCTGTGACTTTTCATACGACTATGTGCGCATCAACGCGGAGTATCGTAGCTGATCCAGACGGTATTGTCGCAGTGACTACGCGCAATTAATCTGTCACACGATGAAGCGCTTGACGACAGATTGAAGCTGCTGTGCCATCGCCGTCAGCTCTTCACCACCGTCAGAGATGTTTTGTGCGTTGCTGGTGGTCTCATTGGCGATATGGCTGATCGTAACAATACTCTTGTTGATCTCTTCAGCGACGGCGCTCTGTTCTTCAGCGGCAGTTGCAATCTGTACATTCATGTCATTGATGGTGTTAATCGCGCTACCGATAGAGTGGAGTGCCTCCTTGATCTTGAATGACTGCTCAACACTGGTGCGCGCCTGGGTGCGCCCTGTTTCCATTGCCGTCACAGAGTTCTGCGCGCCAATTTGTAATTTTTCGATAATGCTTTGAATTTCCTGGGTCGACTCCTGGGTACGTGTCGCTAGCGTGCGGACCTCGTCGGCAACGACGGCAAATCCGCGCCCCTGCTCCCCTGCGCGCGCCGCTTCGATCGCGGCATTGAGTGCCAGCAGGTTGGTCTGTTCAGCAATATCTTTAATCACATCCAGCACTGCGCCGACGCTCTGACTGTCGTCAGCAAGCGTCTGAATGACCTGTGCGGCCTGTTCGACCTCTCTTGACAGCTCTTCAATCACCGACATGGATTCATCTACAATCTGCTGGCCATTATTTGATTCGGTTTGCGCCAGTGAGGCGGCAGTTTCTGCTGCACTGGTATTCTGTGCCACTTCCTGCACGGTGGTAGACATCTCATTGATCGCCGTCGCGACCTGATCGGTCTGTAGTTGTTGATGTCTGATGCTTTGATTGGTGGTGGCGGTGATCGACTGCATCTGTTCAGCGGAGGTTGCGACCTGTGTGGTTGCTGTACCCAGTCCTATGATGATCTCCTGAATATGGCTGATGAACTGATTAAGCCAGTGGGCCAGTTCTCCCAGTTCATCTTTGCTGGATTCATCGAGTCGTTTGGTCAGGTCGCCTTCGCCTTCAGCAATATCTTTGGCGGTGGCGACGATGCGTCTGATCGGTTTAATAATAGCATTGAAGGCACCGTAGACAAGTGCGATAAGTAGTACGGCAAATAGCCCAATAAGGATGAATACCAGCTCTTGGGTTGATTTACTGCTACTTAGAATTTCGCCCATTCTAAGTTGAGACTTCTGAAGTGCGTCATCAAGAAGTGGATCGACGTTTTTGGTGAGGGTTTCAGCGGCAGTATCAAACTCACTCATCAGCTTGTTTCCCCCTGCAGGACCTTTCTTTATATAGGCGTTGGCCATTTTTTTTCCGGTGCTGTAATAAGTCTCATAAGCTGTGTTCATTGTATTGTAGAGTGCGCTGTTTGAGCTATCTATTTGCCCCATCTCTTTGAGTAATATGTGAAATTTATTATATTGCAGGGCGGCTTGATCAAAGCCATCATTGAGTCCATCCAGTCCTCGTGTAGCACTGATGTCCGTGAGCCACTGTTGCGTCTGGATTACCGCTATCTTGAGTTGGTAGGCCTGTTGTACAGTCTTGTATTCTTTTTGATGTTGGCTGTGCCGTAGAACATGACGCCTGCCTGGAGTACCAGGAAAAAAATCATTACAGCGATGGCGGCAGTGATTTTGTTGGTAATGGTCATGGTTGGCCTTTCCTTCGGTATTTTATAAGTCTTATTCGGCTGTAGCGACCATATGCATCTAATTTCTATTGAGGTAAATGCAAAGGCGCGGGTACAAGCAGCACGTCATACAGAGTTATCGTGCTCAATGGATGAGTCTTTAGGGGGGTGGTGAATTTTAGACAAAAAAAAGCCCTCATCCGAGGGCTTTTTTCAAAATCAGGTTTAACTATTTGATTTTAGCTTCTTTATACATCACATGTTGGCGCACGACAGGATCAAATTTTTTGATCTCCATTTTTTCTGGCATGGTGCGTTTGTTTTTGTCAGTGGTGTAGAAATGGCCGGTACCGGCG
>CALZHD010000025.1 GCA_945787155.1 uncultured Gammaproteobacteria bacterium
ACACAATGATAATAAGGGGTGGCCTCAAGCGAGACCTGAGAACAGCGGGGCTTTGGCATCGGTCAACTCCTTTGACGCAATGGTTATTGTGCAACTCCTAGGAAAAACACTATCGCTGGACGGTGATGTTGTCAATCTTTATTATGGTTGTCTGGATAGTTGGATAGTTGTTTGTGTGTAGTTGCACAGTAATAAAATAGCCATCGTTTCGACATTCGGCTTGTCGTCCATGTTGACGATGTCGGTGGTCCAGGCGAGGTGCGCATGACTGTTCAGTACCCGTGAATTGCTTATGGGCTATGAAGACCATGCCATTTATTCCTCCCATACTCGGTAATACGTATGTGCTGTAATAGACTGTTGATCATTATCGTTCTGTTGTTTACATCAAGTCTGTGTGTGGCATCTGAACGATACCTAACAGTCTATGGTGGTAAATATAGTGATGATAACCTTGGTGAACTCCTGGCCAACGAACCTATCGAGTTTGAAAATTCCACGTTCGCTGGTCTGGCCGTTGCGAAGAGAATTTCAGAATTTCATCCTTCCTATCAGTGGGAAGTAGAAGGACAAATCGGCAAGCATTTTCACGATCAGATCCATTGGGAATTTAATATAGCAGCGATCGTACGCTGGAAACGTTTTCCCTGGAATCATTACCTGAGGACCAGCGTCGCAATTGGTGATGGATTATCCTATGCAACCGAGGTCCCGCCCCTGGAGTTGAAGAGTCATACCAATACGGGAGCTACACGACTCCTGAATTACCTGGTTATTGAGATGACGGTCAGCCCACCCCAGGTCCAGAACTGGAGTATTGTCGGACGCATTCACCATCGCTCAGGAGTATTCGGTTTGTTTAATAATGTAAGGGGAGGGTCAAACGTACTTGCGCTGGGGATTAAGTTTGCTTACTGATTAAAAAATACCGGGGCACTGAAAATTCTTCAACTCCTCCTGGAGAGGAGTGAGTGAAGCTTACTTGGGCTACCGTATGACAAGCATGGCAATATTGAAATGGATTCTATTTTCAGATCTCACGAAGGGAGTTAGTGATGGGTGTGCGCACGGCTCGGATGCTGGGTAACAAGCCGCCTATCAGCGCCATCAGACTGACTCACACCAATCATAGCTCCAATATCTTGTTGGCTCATATTACTTTTCTTTAATACATAAATCTGGCATCGTAGTTCATAGGTCAGTTGCTTGTAGCTCATATTCGTCGCATCTCTTGCCGGAGAAAAAACGATTAGCCTACAGGTGGCTGACCGTTTCTTCTACTCTTCCAAGTTATGCTCTTATTGGTTGAACCCAAGGATTATTTTTATGGCATGAAACGAATTTACAAGTACCAAACAGCTCCCATCCTCAACGGTCGCTGGTGATGGATAGCAGTGTGGATTTTTCTATTCGAAGTTACGGAAAGTAATACTCGCAGTTTTTGATGCCTGGGGTGCGTTGATACCCCAGCGACTGGCATACCTGCTTGAGCTTAAACGCCGTGTCGACATACGACTTAAACCGCCTCTCGAAGTAATTGATCAAATACCCCCAATGCTCAGGCTTGATGTTAAGCCGCTCCAGAATAGGTGGTAACGATTGATTGATCAATGTAATCCCGTTTCTCATGAGTCAACTTCAGTTTAATTGAACCCACCAGCATATAAGCAATAATTGCTCTCTGACCTGGCTTGTGAATTGTAGTAAATAACCTACATAAAGATAATATATTGCTTACGGTAGCTGCGTTTGAATGCGAGTAACGGTTGCGAAAAATGATAGCGTCTCCTATTTTTATGCCGTTATACTCTTAAATAAATAGGATTTTTATGTGGTTTTTCCGCCATATTTTTTTTCTTCAAAGTGAATTGGAGACTTTATGGTTACTACCTACAACAACTCTCGAACACAGAACCTGGTAGATGATCTGCGCCACCGTCTGAACAAGGGGGTAGAGCTGCCTGTCTTGCCTGAGATTGCTCGTGAACTAATTTTGTTGCGGAATCGAACGAACGTAGACATACCTGATCTTGTAGCTATCGTGCAGAAAGATGCCGTGTTGTCAGCACAGCTGTTGCGTCAAGCAAGAATGTCAATCTATGGCTACGGTGAAAGGATTCAAACAGTTGATGATGCAATAAAACAGGTGATTGGTTTTGATAGCGCCTTGCATCTGGCACTGGGCTTGTCAGCAGGTAAGAGCCTACGCATAGAGCAGGGTGGTCCACTAGGTATGAAAAATCTGTGGCTTAATTCACTACAGACGGCTGTGTTAGTGCATGCACTTGCAAAAGAGTTGCCTGTGGTGAGTCGCCCTAATCTCGGTTTGAGTTATCTTGCTGGACTTATGCATGATATCGGTTATTTATTAATTGGAAGTCTGTATCCGCTTGAGTTTGAGAAGCTGAACAGAGTGACTGTGGAAATAGACGATATACATGCTCGCGAACGTGAGTTCCAGTGTATTGGGTTAACACATGACATGATCGGGAGTATGTTATTGCGTAATTGGGGCCTGCCTGAAGAAATTATTGTAGCTGCGGCAGAACATCATTTCCCTGATTATGATGGGCAGCATGCTGTTTATGCAAAGCTTGTAAACTTGGCAAATCTTCTGATTAAGAATGACGAAGCTATGTTGTCCGATAAAGACTTGGCAATGTTAAAAAAAATCCACCTGGATGAGGTAGCAGTGGAAAGGAGTTTAGAGAAGTTAACTGAGATGAAATCAGAGCTTGGTGATATGGTATATGAGCTTGTTGCCTAGTTTTTATATTATGCACTTATTGGTTGAATCCAAGCGTTATACAATCTCAGAAGAAAAGGTGCTAGAAACTCTGTTTGGAAACGAATTTAGAGTCTATAAAAGTATCGTTAGGCATTGGGTATAAATAGCGGAAATATAAAAATACAATGCAGCTGTATTAAACTAATGCTTGCCGTGTCTTTGCATTAAAATCATGAATTCGTTTTTCTATCTCAGGTTCAATCATCTTTTCGGGATGCGCGCCATTAGGGCAGGTAAGTGCAGCTGTGGTGCCAAAGAGACGACAGATTAATGGGCGCTCATTGTAGATCTCACATCCATCACAGCCAAGATGAGGACAGCTTAGTTCGGCAAGTGCTTTTGCATGTTCTTCTTCCGTTTTTACAGGGAGTCTTGCCATCTCTTCGCTCGAAGTAGTGACAGGACCACAGCAGTCATGGCAGCCTGGCGTGCATTTGAAGGTGGGGATGCGTGATCTTAAGAATTCAATTTCGCGGCTGTTTTTTGTGATTAACATATGAGCAGACAACGATAGGACGGTTTAGTTTGTAGTCAGCAGGTAACGCCATCTGACTGGCGTTACCTGCAAATAGATTACTGTTCTGCTTCGATGTATTGAAAACTATACTCAGCGATGGTTGCGCCACTGCCATCAACCACTGCGACTGTCCAGTCACCGATCCATCCCGGTAGCAAAGCCTTACTGGAATTAACGCGCCAGCGTGGTCCAGCAACATTGAAGCTAACCTCCGCCATGACTTTGCCTGCAAACATCCAACGGTGTGTTACGGTTTGATCTTGCAGGTCACGCAGTTCACTGAAGAAATGAACCTTGTTGATATTGTTACTGAGGATGGTGACCGCATCGACAGGTTCACGTTGCTCAATGGTAGAGGTGAACTGTGCGCGAGCCACTTCACCTGCATTTGCCGTCTGCATCGGACCGAATGTCACAATCAATAGTGCCAGTAGTGTCAATAGTCGCTTCATTTTTTGCTCCTTTAGAGGGTTACATCATCTTGATCCGTTCTAGCTGCTCCTGTAGTTTCTCCTGAGATATCCGCATCTCACCGAGGCGTTGCTGTTCCTTGGCGACCACGTGGCTGGGTGCCTTTTCAATGTAGTTGGGATTAGCCAGCTTAGCCTCACTTCGCACCAGGTCTTTAGCGATTTTTTCGATCTCTTTATTCAGGCGTGCGAGTTCGGCCTCTTTATCGATTAAGCCGGCCATTGGGATCAGCAGTTTGGTTTCGCCAATCAGTGCGGTCGCCGACTCAGGTACCTCATCTCCATCGTTGAGAATAGTGACTGACTCCAGCTTCGCCAGTGTCATCAGGAAGTCACGATTATTTGCCAGCCGGGTTTGATCATCTGCGCTGCTGTTTTGTAGCAACACGGGTAATGGCTTGCTTGGTGGGATGTTCATGCCACTGCGAATCTTGCGTACGCCAAGGATAAAGCTCATCACCCATTCGATCTCGATGATCGATTGATGATCGATCTTGTCCTGATCGAATTCAGGATAGGGCTGGAGCATGATGGTATCGCTATTATTGCCGATTAGCGGGGCGACACGCTGCCAGATCTCTTCGGTGATAAACGGGATAATTGGATGTGCCAGGCGCAGGATGCCATCCAGCACCTGTAATAGTGTTTGACGCGTTCCGCGGAGTGCCGCAGCTGAACTGTCATCTGAATAGAGGATCGGTTTGGAGAGTTCCAGGTACCAGTCACAATACTCGTTCCAGGTGAACTCGTAGATTGCCTGTGCGGCGAGATCAAAGCGATAGCTGTTGAGTGCATCATGCACCTGCTGGGTGATGATCTGCAGGCGTGAGGTGATCCAGCGATCCGGCAGGCTCAGTTCAATGGCTTCGCCGAGGCCGATCTCTTTATCCTCGGAGTTCATCAGCACGTAACGCGCGGCGTTCCACAGCTTGTTACAGAAGTTGCGATAGCCCTCAATGCGGTTGAGATCAAATTTGACATCACGCCCGGTCGAGGCGAGGGCGGCGAAGGTAAAGCGTAGCGCATCAGTGCCAAAGGCAGGAATGCCATAGGGGAACTCTTTGCGTGTCTGTTTTTCGATTTTGCTCGCCAGTTGTGGCTGCATCATGCCGCTGGTGCGCTTTGAGACGAGGGCATCCAGATCAATACCATCAATCAGGTCGATCGGATCTAGCACGTTACCCTTGGATTTGGACATCTTCTGTCCATAGGAATCGCGCACCAGACCATGAATGTAGATCTCTTTGAACGGCACCTGCCCATCCATGAACTTCATCCCCATCATGATCATACGCGCGACCCAGAAGAAGATGATATCAAAACCGGTCACCAGTACCTGGGTGGGATAGAATGTTTTCAGGCGCTCGGTATCTTCCGGCCAGCCCAGGGTAGAGAACGGCCACAGTGCCGAGGAAAACCAGGTGTCGAGCACGTCTTCGTCCTGACGCAGGGAGACGCTGTCAGCAAGACCATGTTTGCTGCGAATCTCTGCTTCGGAGCGACCCACATAGATGTTGTCCTGTTCGTCATACCATGCCGGGATGCGGTGCCCCCACCAGATCTGACGCGAGATGCACCAGTCTTCGATGTTGCGCATCCACTCAAAGTAGGTGTTCTTCCAGTTGTCGGGAATAAATTTGATGTCACCATCTTCCACTGCCTTGATCGCAGGTGCCGCCAGCGGCGCGACTTTGACATACCACTGGTCGGTGAGGAAGGGTTCGATCACCGCGCCGGAACGATCACCGCGCGGTACCATCAGCTTGTGCTCTTTGGTCTCATCCAGCAGGTCGTTTTCGCCCAGTTCTTCAATCAGGAGCTTACGTGCTTCGAAACGATCCAGGCCGCGGAATTCTTCGGGGATCAACGCGCCATGCTCGTTATCCAGATCAATGATGGCTGCATCAATGTTGAAGATGTTGATCAGGCCGCCATTGGGCAGGGCGACGATGGCTGAGTCTTCGCGGTGACGGCTCCACACCTGATAATCGTTAAAATCGTGTGCCGGGGTGATTTTCACGCAGCCGGTGCCAAACTCGGGGTCGACATAATCGTCGGCAATAATGGGAATCAGGCGTTCGGTAAAGGGTAGTTTTACCTTCTGTCCCACCAGATGGGCGTAGCGCTCATCACCGGGATGTACCGCCACGGCCGCATCACCGAGCATGGTCTCTGGGCGAGTGGTGGCGACAATCAGCTGTCCGCTGCCATCGGCAAGTGGATAGCGCATATGCCACATGTAGCCGTTTTCTTCTTCGGAGATGACCTCCAGATCGGAGACCGCGGTGTGCAGTTTGGGATCCCAGTTGACGAGGCGTTTGCCGCGATAGATTAGCCCCTCTTCATGTAGCTTGACGAAGACTTCGTTGACGGCTGTAGAGAGTCCTTCATCCATGGTGAAGCGCTCGTGCTCCCAATCGAGAGAAGAGCCAAGTCGGCGCAGCTGGCGTGTGATGTTGCCCCCAGATTCTCCCTTCCACTCCCAGACCTTATCAAGGAACGCTTCACGTCCCAGGTCGTGACGGGTTTTACCTTCGGCGGCGAGCTGGCGTTCCACTACCATCTGGGTCGCGATGCCGGCGTGATCGGTGCCTGGCTGCCACAGGGTGTTGCGATCCCTCATGCGGTGGAAGCGCGTGAGGGTATCCATGATGGTGTTGTTGAAACCGTGGCCCATGTGCAGGTTGCCGGTGACGTTAGGCGGCGGAATCATGATGGAGTAGGGCTTGCCTTCGCCAGTGGGGGCAAAATGGCCTGTTTTTTCCCAGGTTTGGTACCAGTGCTGTTCGATCGCTTGTGGGTTGTAGGTCTTTTCCATGGTGTTCCGTCTATTGTAAAACTGAATTCGGCGTGAAGTGCGCTATTGTAGCGCAACTTTAAGACGATGTCGGCGCTGCAGCGCTGATTGATTACGGCTTGGCAGCGGCTTTCCGCCCATTATGTATCAGGCTTATGTGTCAAGCTGTGGTGGTTCAGTTGTCGCTGGTTAGCTGGACGTGCAGTTCACTGAGTTCCCGTTCGATGCGTCGCTGCATATCACTCAACGCCTGTGCGATGGTGGCGTCAAAATCGGCCCGAGCTTTTTCTATGATTGCGTCGACCTCCGCTTGCAACGTTGAAGAGAGTAGTGAGGGTGAAGATACCTCTGTTACCTGCTTATTTAAATTGGCATCAGCCTCTGCTGTGGAGGCTGTCGGTTGAGACACCGGCACCACCATATCTTTGAGCACCGGGATCCTGCTGTTATTTTGTTCCTGATTAGACATCATCACCTCACCTAAAGGTTGTGTGACTCGAGTGGGTAGCCGCGATCTCGGTAAAATTTGAAACGCTCTCTCCCAACTGTTTTGAGATCACCGGCCTGATTGATCAGCTCGGCAACACGTTCAAAACGGCTGAAGAATCCCGGCACGGATGGGGCAAGATTGATCAACACATCGCAGTGGCTATGTGGATCAGCTGGGGTCTTGTCATTATGGCCAATCAGGATCGGGGGTGCTTCTTGCGGGTGTTCACCTTCAATGGCATGTGGCAGGAAGCTATCGTCTTTATAACGCCACAGCAGCTCGTCGAGTTGCTTCGCTTGCTCGACTGATCCAGTGTGCAGATAGAGCGTGTGGCCTAGTTTATAGGCCTTCTCTGCCAGGCGGCACGCGAAAAGTTCGCGGCCGTTGGCAGTGCTATCCGGCAGAATGTAGAAATCGACGCGGGTCATGTACTGCTAGCTAAGGCTTGCATCGGTCGAGCAGATACTGTGTGAGGAGAGGGACAGGGCGACCGGTGCCCCCTTTTCTGGCACCCGAATGCCAGGCGGTGCCGGCGATATCGAGATGTGCCCAGGTGTAATCTTTGGTGAAACGTGCGAGGAAACACGCGGCGGTGATGGTGCCGCCTTCGCGCCCACCAATGTTGGCCATGTCGGCGAAGTTACTCTTCAATTGAGCATCGTATTCGTCCCATAGTGGCAGCGGCCAGCCGCGATCATTGCTCTTTTTGCCTGCGGTTAGCAGGTCATCAACGAGGTCGTCATCGTTACCGAGTACGCCGGTGGCATGCTTGCCAAGGGCCATCACGCAGGCACCGGTGAGGGTGGCGATATCGATCACGATAGCGGGCTTGAAACGTTCGCTGTAGGTGAGGGCATCACACAGAATCAGTCGGCCTTCTGCATCGGTATTCAGGACTTCAATGGTTTGACCAGACATGCTGGTGACGACATCCCCCGGCTTGCTGGCATCGCCATCGGGCATGTTTTCACAAGCAGGAACCACACCGACAACATTGAGCGGTAGATTGAGTTCACTCACAGTCGCAATAACGCCAAGCACGCTGGCGGCACCGCACATGTCATACTTCATCTCATCCATCGCGGGGGAAGGTTTGATTGAGACACCGCCGGAGTCGAAGGTGACGCCTTTGCCAACGAGTACCACGGGTTTTTCGTTCTTTTTGCCGCCGCTATAGTTGAGTGTGATCAGCTTTGCTGGCTGGCGGCTACCACGGGTGACTGAGAGAAACGAACCCATCTTCAGCGCGGTCATCTGTTTTTCGTCCAGCACGCTGATCCTGAGTTTACTGTTACCTTTGCCGATCGCTTTGGCCTTGTTGGCGAGATAGGTTGGGGTGCATACATTACCGGGCAGATTGCCAAGATCTTTAGTCACGGTCATGCCGTTGGCAATGGCAAGTCCGGTTTTGGCGGCGTTGCGGCAGTGAGTACGGTTAGCGGTGCCAGGGATATTGAAACTGACCTTCTTCAGGTTTGAGGCCGGACGCTGATTTTTTTTGCTCTTCATCGCTTCAAAGCGATAGAGCGCATCACAGGTCGCCTCGACCATCTGGCGTATCTTCCACGGCAAGTCGCGCCCGCTGACCTTGAGTTCGCCCAGGTAATTAACGCATTCCTTGACGCCGATCTTGTCGAGCGCGCGGGCCGTGGCGGTGGCGAGTTTGTGGAATTGTTGGTCGTTTAACGCTTTCTCCTCGCCGCATCCTACCAGCAGCACTCTATCGGCATCGCTGTTGGGGATCGCGTGCAAGAGCAGGGTCTCAGCCGGTTTACCTTTGATGTCACCCTGTTTGAGGATCTTACTGATATGGTTACGGCTGGTTTTATCGAGATGTTTTGCTGAGGCAGTGAGTTTGCCGGATTCATGAACGCCAACGACGAGGCATGCTGAACGCTGTTTTCCAATGGTGCTGCTGACGATTTTAAAGTCCATGAATACTCCTGCTAATGTGTGTCATCGGGGAATTGTCAGGCATCGTTACCTGTTTTCAGCCGGCATTTTCCCGTTTAGTTCCTTTCAGTTTGGCCTATGCGGTATGATGCCATCCATCATAAGCAAACCGTTTCCGAAAAATTTTACATGAAACACGCCATTTTTACACCGCTCATCACATTATTTAACAGCCTTATTCCGGTTTTGGGGTATGAATGGTGATAATCAGCCGTTATATCCTGAAAGAGGTGTTTTTGACGCTGGTCGCGGTAGTGACCGTGTTATTACTGATCTTTCTCAGTAACCGTTTTGTCTATTACCTCGCAGATGCCAGTAGCGGGAATCTCTCCAGTGATGTGATTCTGACGATCTTGATGCTCAAGACACTAGATGCGCTTGTGATTATGTTACCGCTGGCTTTATTCCTGTCAATCTTGATTGCGTTTAGTCGTCTCTATAAAGATAGCGAGATGGTTGCGATGCTGGCGTGCGGCGTGAGCATTGGTCGCATCTACAAAACTGTTTTGATACTGGCGCTGTTTGTCTCGATGATCGTTTCAGTCATCACTTTTTATTTAGCCCCCTGGGCAACGGAGGAGACCTACCGTATTCAGGATAGAGAGAAGGCCGCCGCGACGTTGTCTGGTATAGCCTCGGGGCGTTTTACTGAGGCATCCAGTTCTGAAGGTGTTTTTTATGCAGAACATATCTCTGATGACCAGACGCAGTTAAATGATGTTTTTATACAGAATGAACGTGATGGAGAGCAGGTGATTCTTTCTGCAAAAAGTGGCCGTCACTTTGTTAAGGCGGAGAGTGGGGATCGCTTTCTGGAGCTGCAAGATGGCTATCGTTATGAAGGGGTGCCGGGAAATTCTGATTTCACTATTACTCAATATCAAACACATGCCATTCGCATTCAGGAGCAGGAGGTGGTGCGCTCGGATAGAAAACACAAGGCCTATCCCACTGAGGAGTTGCTAGATCCTGAGAAGCGTCGCCAGTTTGCGGAGCGTACTCGATGGAATTTTGATGATCTTCATCGTTACGATATGGCCGAACTCCACTGGCGTCTGGCAATGCCGCTGTCGACGATTCTGCTAGCGATGTTGGCGGTACCGTTAAGCCGCACTAACCCTCGGCAGGGGCGTTATGCCAAATTATTTGTCGCGATTCTGGTCTATTTTATCTATAGCAATCTGATGGGGGTCGGGCGCACCTGGATAGAGCGAGACATTATCGCACAGGCGGCCGGGTTGTGGTGGGCGCATGGGGGAGTACTTTTTCTTACAATCTTCTTGCTTTATAAACAATACGGCATAAGCTGGTTGTCTGCCCCCAGGCTGGTGCCTGCAACTAACCAGACATCAGGTAAGGGCTGACGGCGATGGTGATTCTAGATCGTTATATCATGCGTGCGGTTATCAGCAGTGTGTTGCTGGTCATGTTGATCCTGTTAGCACTGTTTGCTTTTGCCGCGTTTGTCAATGAACTCACTTATATCGGCAAGGGCGAATACGGTGTGCTGCTGGCACTTCTCTATGTTGCGTTAACATTGCCAGGGCTTGCTTATGACCTGTTTCCGGTGGCTGCGCTTTTGGGCAGCGTCATTGGCCTGGGTGTGATGGCCAGTAATAGTGAGCTGGTGGTGATGCGCTCTGCCGGAGTTTCGATCGGTCGAATCACATGGTCTGTGATGAAGGCGGGACTATTGTTAGTGGTGGTCGCGGTGATCATCAGTGAATTCGTTTCGGGTGAAAGTGAGCGCCTGGCTCAGGAGATACGGAGTCAGGCATTAATAGGGCATGTGACGAAAAAGATTGAAAAAGGATTCTGGACACGTGATGAGGCCAGGATTATCAATGTACGTCGAGTCTTGCCAAGTGGTGAGTTGGGAGAGATTTATATCTATGAAATTGACGAGCAGCGTCATCTGAACGAAGTTATTTACGCAAAGAGCGCCATCTATGAAGACGAGCAATGGGTTCTCAATGAAGTGAGGCATAGCCGCTTCAGCGACGCCGCAATAGAATCGACCCTGACCGACAGTTTACTGCAAAAAAGTTTGATCGATCCTGAAATGATAGATGTGATTGCGATTAAACCGAGAAGCCTTTCGGCACAGGGGCTTTATAAGTATGTCGAGTATTTGAAGGATAATGATCTTAGTGCTGATCAATATGAAATGGTCTTCTGGTCCAAGGTCATCTTGCCGTTTGCCACGGCTATGATGGTATTCTTATCGATCCCCTTTGTCTTTGGACCACTCAGGTCTGTGGGCGTGGGGGTACGTGTGTTGGTCGGAACGCTGGTGGGAATCACCTTTTATGTGATTCATCAGATGTCAAGTTATGTCGGGCTGGTCTTTCATGTCAACCCAGCGCTCAGCGCGATGTTACCAACCCTGGTGTTTTTTGCTGCGTCGCTGTTGATGATGCGACGTATTAGATAGAGGCCTCGCCTGCAGCCTGGTTAATTTAGGCCTTGATATCGATTAACGTGCCTATGGTATCGCTGACAGTCTCTACCACCTTTGCGGATGCCTCGACCTGTAGGCGTGCCATCATCAGATCGACTAACGGTTCAGCGACATTAGCGGGATTGCCAGAAGCGCTATTTTCTGCGCTGGCGATGGTAGCGGCGCTCTTTTCTGCGATCGCCATGCCGCGTTGAATACCAGTGATACCGGCGTTAAGGGCAGTGATATTGCTCATATTATTAACCTCTTGTTGCTTAGGTATATATCGGCAAAAACGGCATAATGCTGAAACAAATCCCCTTGGCTGAGTGGATAAGTTGGTGCTTTTGTGATCGTTTTCAAAGTTTGTGGAACGGTTTAAAATGAGTTTTTTGTAATATTGTCTTAAAGATTCCGACGATATGAAATATGGGTGATAAACAATATGGCTCCAAATGCCCCTGTTGCAATAGAGACCAGCAAACAGCGAGATCACTGTCCTCTGTGTGGTGAGCGAAACCATTGTCAGTCTGAAATGCCACAGAGCTGCCAAAAGGGGGCGTGCTGGTGTCGTTCGCAGGATTTTCCTGCCGCTTTACTCGCGCAATTACCCGCGGATGAGGTGGCTGTGCGCTGTATCTGTCAAAATTGCCTGAAGCGATTCCTGAAGAACGCCATTTGAAATTTTAGTGTAAATTCAGGGCTTGTCGTTCGACTCATCTGGTGTCATAGGTGTAGTGAGGTGAGATAGGATGATGAATCGTCGTCAGTTACTGAAAATAGGGGCGGGGCTGTTGTTTACAACAGTAACAATGTCATTAGCATCGCGGATTATAGCGGCTGAGGAAGATAGAATGAGCAGTCAAACCCGAAAAATGGAGAAGCTTGTGATGAGTGATGATGAGTGGCGGCAGACGTTGACTCCGGAGCAGTTTTACATCTTGCGCGAAGCGGGCACTGAGCGCCCCTTTTCTAGTGCGTTGAATGATGAAAAACGTGACGGTACCTTTCACTGCGTTGCTTGTGAGCAACCACTGTTTTCATCAAACATGAAGTTCGATAGCGGTACAGGTTGGCCCAGTTTTTTCGAGTCCATCGATGGTGCTTTTGAAACAAAAACAGACTTTAAATTGATCTATCCACGAACGGAATACCACTGTGCTCGTTGTGGTGGGCATCATGGGCATGTTTTCAAAGATGGTCCTGCACCAACAGGAAAACGTTGGTGTAATAACGGAGTGGCATTGAAGTTTATTCCAGCTTGATCGATGCTTAGGATGTCTGCAGACCGCAGAAGCGAGGCTTGCAAAACCATAAGTGTGTTTTTATTGTTGCTATTATCACCTGGTAAGAATGAATGTTATGACTGAAAGTAATCATCTAAAAGATAGTGATTCCAGTCTGGAGAGGGCGACTTTTGCTGGTGGCTGTTTCTGGTGCATGGAGCCACCCTTTGAGCAACTTGATGGCGTGATTTCAACCACTTCAGGTTATGCTGGTGGAGATGAAATTGATCCGACTTACCAGCAAGTGGCAGGTGGTAGCACTGGACATACCGAGACAATTCAGATCACCTATGATCCTGAGAAGGTCAGTTATCAGCAGTTGCTTGATGTCTTTTGGCGTAACATCGATCCAACTGCGGTGGATCGTCAGTTTGTCGATGTTGGTCGACAATATCGTAGCGCGATTTTTTATCATTCAGAAGCGCAGCGCAAGCTCGCGCTGGCTTCAAGAGATGAGTTGGCGGCGTCTGGGAAATTCGACCAGCCGATCGTCACTGAGATCACCGCATTAAATGCCTTTTACCCAGCGGAAGAGTATCACCAGAATTATTATCAAAAAGATCCCGTACGCTATAAGTACTATCGTTACAATTCCGGACGAGACCAGTTTCTTAATAAGAAGTGGGGTAAAGACTAAGTGTAGTCTTAAAATTTCTGAGAGCACCGCTTCTCTACTTCAATAACCAGCCTTCGTGCTGGTTATTTTTTGAATGGTGTTACAGTATCTGTGCAGTCCATTATATTAACAATAAAGTGTAATATTTTACCCCGTTGGCACGACTACTTAGCGATTGTTTAATCTCAGTAATTGATGGGATTACTGAAAATAAAAAGAGATAAGAAATTACTTCAGGCTATTAACAACCAGGGATCGTGTTAAATGAAAAAGAGCAAAATTATATTAGTGGGTGTGATAGCCATTTTGGTATTCGCCTATTTCGTCTTTGATCTGGGACAATATTTCAGTCTTGAATATTTTAAATCTCAGCAGGCTGAGATCGATGCATATTACAATGCCAATCCACTGACAACTGTCGCATTGTTCTTTTTGATCTATGTGGTCGTCACTGGGCTTTCACTGCCGGGTGCTGCGATTATGACGCTGATCGCAGGCGCGATCTTTGGTGTGTTAACGGGTACTATCATCGTCTCGTTTGCATCGACCTTAGGAGCGACCATCGCCTTTCTGGTATCGCGCTATCTACTTCGAGATTCTATCCAGCGCCAGTTTGGGGATAAGCTGAAGACCATCAATGACGGTATCGAGAAGGATGGTGCCTTTTACCTGTTCACGCTACGTCTTGTACCTGCATTTCCATTTTTTGTGATCAATTTAGTAATGGGATTAACGCCGATACGGACACTCACTTATTTCCTGGTCAGTCAGGTAGGCATGTTGGCAGGGACGATTGTCTATGTGAATGCCGGCACGCAGATCGCCAGGATTGAATCCTTAAGTGGAATTTTGTCGCCTGGACTGATTATCTCATTTGCATTGCTGGGTATCTTTCCGCTCATTGCCAAAAAGGTTGTCGCTATGATCAAAGCAAAAAAAGTATTGAGAGACTATCCTAAACCCGCAAAGTTTGATCGTAATCTGGTGGTGATTGGTGCTGGTTCTGCTGGTTTAGTCACCTCTTATATCGCTGCTGCGGTAAAGGCCAAAGTGACGTTGATCGAGAAACACAAAATGGGGGGGGACTGCCTTAACACAGGGTGTGTACCCTCCAAGGCGTTGATCCGTTCAGCGAAGTTTGTCGCGCAGCAAAAACGGGCTAGTGAATTGGGAATGAAGTCCGCCAGCGTCGATTTTGATTTTGCCGATGTGATGGAGCGTATCCAGCGTGTCATCAAGACTATTGAACCTCATGACTCGGTTGATCGATACCAGGCGCTGGGTGTTGATGTGATTGAAGGTGAGGCCAAAATCACATCCCCTTATACTGTTGAAGTGAATGGAGAGACGCTGACCACGCGCAATATCGTCATCGCCACTGGCGCGAGGCCATTTGTGCCACCACTGCCAGGGATAGATGAGGTGGGTTATTTGACTTCGGATACGGTATGGAATCTTCGGCAACAGCCTAAACGCCTGGTGGTGTTGGGGGGTGGCCCGATTGGCAGTGAACTGGCACAGAGCTTTGCGCGCCTGGGCAGTCAGGTGACGCAGATTGAACTGGGTGACCGTATTATGGGGCGCGAAGATCCAGATGTCTCTGAGATGGTGATGCAGCGTTTCAAGGCTGAAGGGATAGAGATAAAGACTGGCCACAGAGCGAAGGCATTCTGCATTGAAGCGGGCGAGAAGATTTTGATCTGTGACAACGGTGGTGAAGAAGTCCGCATCCCATTTGATCAAGTGCTGATGGCACTCGGGCGTGCCGCTAATACCACTGGCTTTGGTCTGGAAGAATTGGGCGTAACCGTCAATCGTACCGTTGAGGTTAACGCGCTGTTGCAGACCAATTTCCCCAATATCTATGCCGCTGGTGATGTCGCTGGACCTTATCAGTTTACTCATACGGCAGCACATCAGGCCTGGTATGCGGCAGTCAACGCACTATTTAGTGGCTTCAAATCCTTTAAAGTCGATTATCGTGTTATCCCATGGGCAACCTTTACGGACCCCGAAGTTGCACGTGTCGGGCTCAACGAGACGGAGGCAAAGGAGCAGGGGGTTGAGTATGAATTGACTACCTACGGCATCGATGATCTGGATCGCGCCATCGCCGATGAAGAGGCCCACGGCATCATCAAAGTTCTCACGGTGCCAGGTAAAGATAAAATTCTTGGCGTGACTATCGTGGGGGAGCACTCAGGGGATCTGATTGCTGAGTACGTTACGGCGATGAAACATGGGCTGGGACTGAACAAGATTCTCGGTACGATTCATATCTATCCCACCATGGCGGAAGCCAATAAATATGTGGCGGGGAACTGGAAACGGGCGCATGCACCGCAACGCCTGCTGGCATGGGTTGAGCGCTTTCATGCATGGAGACGTGGCGTATGAGACGTTTAATACTAAGTTTTTTTCTATCAGTAATGACGCTATCGGTGCAGGCCGCCAGCTTTGATCACAGTCGCTGGGATGGTTTGCTTAAGAAGCATGTCGTGTCGATAAATAAGGGAGTCGCCACGCAGGTTGATTATGGAGGCTTTGCGCGAGATCGCTTTCAGCTTAAGGGGTATCTAAACTCGCTTGAGTCTGTTTCTCAGGCGACGTTCGATCGATGGTCTAAACCAGAGCAACTTGCCTTCTTGATTAACGCCTATAACGCCTGGACGGTAGAGCTGGTGTTGACAGAATACCCTGATATTGAATCGATTAAAGAGCTGGGCTCCTGGTTACAGTCACCGTGGCAGAAAAGCTTTATTCCACTGTTGGGTAAAACCCGTTCGTTAGATGGTATCGAACATGGGCTTATTCGGGCGGAAGGCGTATACCAGGAGCCACGGATACACTTTGCGGTGAACTGCGCCAGTGTCGGTTGTCCGGCGCTCTCAGCCGCGGCTTATAGCGGAGCAGACATAGAAGCCCAACTAGATGAGGCGGTTCGGCGCTTTTTGAGTGATCGTAGCCGTAATCGCTTACAAGCCAACAGACTCAATGTCTCCAGGATTTTTAAGTGGTACCGCGATGATTTTGAGCGTGGCTGGGGCGGCTATCTGCGGCTGGAGCAGTTTCTGACGGCCTATGGCGACTCGCTTGGATTATCTACTCACGATATTCAACGTCTGAAATCAGGGGCGATCGATATCGATTTTCTGGATTATGACTGGAACCTTAACCGTAAAAGATGATCTTATATATTATATTGCTTGTGATGGCCTGATTCATGCAGATATTTACGTATGAGCATCATTGGTTTTGTATAAACGTGATGCTGACTAATTAATTTTGTTTATTATCAATTAGTCACGTAAATAACGGGTTTTAGTACGGCAAAATATTGGCGGATTTATCGTGAAAGAGTGCCAAGAAACGATTTGTCTGGCCGATATTAATATTAAGGTCAATAAAACTTGGAACGCACCACCGTTCCATGTAGTGAGGTAAGTCATGACTATTTTCGACGAATATCAATCTCGTTATGAGGAGGCTCAGGAAGAAGAAATGAGCCTGCAACAGTTTCTGGATATCTGCAAAAAAGATCCTAGTGCTTACTCAACGTCCGCAGAAAGGATGTTGCTCGCCATCGGTGAACCAGAAATGGTTGATACCCGTAAGGATGCTCGCTACAGCCGTATCTTTTCTAATAAGATGATCAAAATCTATCCCGCATTCAGGGAGTTCTACGGCATGGAAGAGACCATCGAACAAATTGTCTCTTTTTACCGCCATGCAGCACAGGGGCTGGAAGAGAAGAAACAGATTCTTTACCTGCTTGGTCCGGTCGGTGGTGGGAAGTCATCACTGGCAGAGAAGCTTAAATCATTGATGGAGAAGGTACCCTTTTATGCGATTAAGGATTCGCCGGTGAATGAGTCGCCACTCAGCCTCTTTTCACCACAGGAGGATGCCGATATCCTTGCCGAGGACTACGGCATCGATAAACGCTACCTGCCTGGCGTGATGTCACCATGGGCGGTAAAGCGGCTACATGAATTTAATGGTGACATTTCAAATTTTCGCGTAGTGCGCCTCAATCCCTCTGTGATGAAGCAGGTGGGCATTGCCAAGACTGAACCGGGCGACGAGAATAATCAGGATATCTCATCACTGGTCGGCAAGGTCGACATTCGCAAGCTGGAGCAGTATTCACAGGATGATCCGGATGCGTATAGTTATTCTGGCGGGCTTTGTCTCGCCAACCAGGGGTTGCTTGAATTTGTCGAAATGTTCAAGGCACCGATTAAAGTGTTGCACCCACTATTAACCGCGACTCAAGAGGGTAACTACAAAGGGACGGAAGGGTTTCCTGCGATGCCATTTACTGGCACCATCCTGGCGCATTCTAATGAGTCTGAATGGCAGTCGTTCAAGAACAACAAGAATAATGAGGCTTTCCTCGATCGCATCTATATCGTAAAAGTGCCTTATTGTTTGCGTGTCTCCGAAGAGGTAAAGATCTATGAAAAACTGTTGATTAATAGCTCGCTGTCAGCATCACCCTGTGCCCCGGATACATTGAAAATGATGGCACAGTTTGCCGTGTTGACACGTCTGATTGAGCCAGAGAATTCTAGTATCTATTCCAAAATGCGGGTCTATGATGGGGAAAATCTTAAGGATATTGATCCGAAGGCGAAGTCATATCAGGAATACAGAGACAGTGCAGGGCCTGATGAAGGGATGACTGGGCTTTCGACTCGTTTTGCATTCAAAATTCTGTCAAAGGTGTTTAATTATGATCATTCGGAGGTGGCAGCTAATCCAGTTCACCTGCTCTATATTCTGGAACAACAGATTGAGCAGATGCAGTTCCCACCTGAGACAGCTGAGCGATATTTGACGTTTATTAAGGGCTATCTAGCGTCTAATTACAGTGAATTCATTTCTAAAGAGATTCAGACCGCATATCTTGAATCTTACGCTGAGTTTGGACAGAACATCTTTGACCGTTATGTCACTTACGCAGATTTCTGGATTCAGGATAGTGAGTACCGCGACCCTGATACCGGTGAGATGTTTGATCGCGCAGCCCTGAATGACGAACTGGAGAAGATTGAAAAGCCTGCTGGCATTAGCAATCCCAAGGATTTTCGAAATGAGATTGTTAACTTCACGCTGCGCGCGCGTGCCAATAACGAAGGGTTGAATCCGTCATGGACCAGTTTTGAAAAGATGCGCACGGTGATTGAAAAGAAGATGTTCTCCAATACAGAGGATATTTTGCCGGTGATCTCATTCAATGCACAGGCTTCGACCGAAGACCAGAAAAAACACCAGGAATTTATCGACCGCATGGTGGCGAAAGGGTACACGCCGAAACAGGTACGGTTGTTGTGTGAATGGCATCTGCGCACGCGCAAGTCATCCTGATCATACTGTATAGCAATGAAAAGGTGTTCATGTGAGCCAGGTTATCGACAGGCGTGTCAACGGTAAAAACAAAAGTGCGGTAAATCGCCAGAAGTTTATTCGCCGTTATAAAAAGCATCTCAAGGATGCGGTCGAAGAGGCCGTTTCGAAACGCAGTATCACCGATATGGAACACGGTGAGAAGATCAACATACCCGCCAAAGACATCTCGGAGCCAACGTTTGGCACCGGTCGTGGTGGTCGTCAGGAACAGGTCTACCCCGGTAATGAAGAGTTTATTACTGGTGACCAAATCCCGCGGCCACAAGGCGGGAGCGGCGGTGGTAAAAAGGCCAGCGATAGTGGTGAAGGAGAGGATGATTTTTCCTTTTCATTATCACGTGATGAATTCATGGATCTTTTTTTCGAAGACCTCGAACTGCCACGCATGATCAAGACTCAGCTGACGCGTGAGGTGCAGTTTAAAAAGATTCGTGCCGGTTATACCGTACATGGAAACCCCTCCAACATCAGCGTTATCCGTTCAATGAAAGGCGCGTTGGCGAGACGTATCGCACTGACAGCCTCACCATCACGTCGCTTACATGAAGCCGAAGAAGAATTGGCACTGCTGTTGGAAAAAGCGCTCGATGATGATCCTCTGGTGATCGCACTTCGTGATGAGATAAAAGAGCTGAAACGCAGGATCCGCAAGGTGCCATTTATCGATACCTTTGATCTGCGTTATAACAATCGCATTGATGAACCCGTTCCGACGAGTCAGGCGGTGATGTTCTGTTTGATGGATGTCTCTGGTTCGATGGGAAAGTTTGAAAAAGAGATTGCAAAGCGGTTTTTTACATTGCTTTATCTATTCCTGACCCGCTCCTATGAGCGCATTGAAGTCGTATTTATTCGACATCACACGATTGCCAAAGAGGTCGATGAAGAGGAGTTTTTTTATTCGAGGGAGACCGGCGGTACGGTGGTCTCAAGTGCAATCAAGATGATGCGTGACATCATCCACGAGCGTTATCCATCTAGTGACTGGAATATCTACGCCGCACAGGCCTCGGACGGTGACAACTGGGCCGATGACTCTCATGTCTGTCGTGACATGTTGTTGGAATCGATCATGCCCTATCTGCAGTATTACGCCTACGTAGAGGTGACAGAAGATGATTCTACTGGGGATCTGTGGGACGAGTATCAGACGGTTTCAGATGTCTATAATAACTTTGCGACCCAGACCATCAGTGATAATGCTGATATCTATCCGGTCTTCCGTAAACTTTTTGAGAAGCAGTGGTCATGAGCAGTTATATCTCTGAAGGTTCCGAGTGGAATTTTGAATTACTCGATCGTTATGATTGCGAGATCTCAAGGATTGCAGCCAACTTTGGCCTGGATACCTATCCCAATCAGATCGAGGTGATCACCGCCGAGCAGATGATGGATGCCTATTCCACCGTCGGCATGCCGGTCGGCTACCATCACTGGTCGTTTGGCAAACAGTTTCTCGGTGTTGAACAGCGTTACCGTCGTGGTCGTATGGGGCTTGCCTATGAAATCGTGATTAATTCTAATCCCTGTATTGCCTATCTGATGGAAGAGAATACGATGACGATGCAGGCGCTGGTAATCGCTCACGCCTCATATGGTCACAACTCTTTTTTCAAAAACAACTATTTGTTCCAGACCTGGACCAACGCAGACTCAATCGTCGATTATCTGCTCTTTGCCCGCAACTATATTCAGAAATGCGAGCAGCGTTATGGCGAAGAGGAGGTCGAAATGTTGCTCGATTCCTGCCATGCATTGATGAACTATGGTGTCGATCGTTACAAACGCCCGCAGCGTCTAACACTGGTGGACGAGGAGCGTCGTCAGGCAGAGCGCGAGGCCTATATGCAGTCACAGATCAATGATCTTTGGCGCACCCTGCCAACGAATCCAGATAAGGATCAAGCGCAGAGCGAGGCGCCACTCTGGCCTACAGAACCGCAGGAAAATATCCTCTATTTCATTGAGAAGAACGCGCCGTTACTGGAGAAGTGGCAGCGCGAGATCATTCGTATTGTGCGTAAAATCGCACAGTACTTCTATCCGCAACGTCAGACTCAGGTGATGAACGAAGGATGGGCTACCTTTTGGCACTATACGATCCTTAATCAGCTCTATGATGAAAAACTGGTGACCGACGGTTTCATGATTGAATTCCTACAGGCACACACCAATGTGGTTTATCAACCGCCCTTTGACAGCCCCTATTTTTCCGGTATTAACCCCTATACCCTTGGATTTAACATGATGCAGGATATTCGTCGTATCTGTGAGTTTCCGACCGATGAAGATCGTGAATGGTTCCCGGAGATTGCAGGCAGTGACTGGAAAAAGACACTCGATTTTGCGATGCGTAATTTTAAGGACGAGAGTTTTATTTTGCAGTACCTCTCACCACGCCTGATCCGTGAACTTAAACTCTTTTCTATTCTCGATGATGATAAGGAGAACATGTTAAATGTCTCTGCGATCCACGATGAAGCTGGTTACCGCTATATCCGCACTGCGCTGGCAGAGCAATACAATCTCGGTTCACGTGAGCCAAATCTACAAGTCCATAAGGTCGATGTGCGTGGTGATCGTTCACTGACGCTACGTTATACACCGCATAACCGTCGCCCACTCAATGATGAGACCGATGAGGTGATCAAGCACCTTTCACGCCTATGGGGTTTCACGGTGCGGATCGAAGCGCCGGATGAAGAGGGGGCTGTGCAGCAGACTCACGAGTGTGTGGTGGGGACTTAAGCAGAGATTTGCTAGCTCATTGATCACCACCAAATGACTCAGTGGTGTAACGATAGATTTTTAATGTTTCAGACCAGTAGTCTACAGGTAATCGCGCCTTTTGCTTGAGTTGTTTAAAAAACGCCTCTGGTGATGGAAGTTGTTGCCAGACCGAGGGCAGAAATGTGCCGCGATGCATGTCGCCTTCTTCGAGAACTAAACCGTCTACACCGGCTCGCAACTGTAAGATTAGGTCTTGTTCCGATGAAAAGCGCATCTCTTCAGCAGGACTGAGTACAGAGATGTGAATCTCAAGTTGTCTCGCTTCCAGAGCCCTCACGGGCGCAAATCGCGGATCCTGAAATGCAGCAGCCCGCGCATTTTGCGCGACATCATTGACTAATGGTTGATGGGCTTCAAGCATACCGATACAGCCGCGCAGCTGTTGTTGCAGGTGCAATGTGACAAAAGTGGCGCGTTTGACCTGTAGTGTCACATCGTAATCGGTATGCCTGATTGGTAACGGTTGCTGCTGCGTCAGCTGATGTTCAATCGCCTCTGCCGCCACATCAAGCAGCATCTCGCGCTGTGATGGCGTTAATGACCGGTTATTCATGTTGCGTACCCGTCTTGTTCACCTTCTTCTGTCAAACTATAGGCACCATAACCGACCACGCGGTCGCGTGGCCCGGCGGTATCACCTGAATTGCGCAGGTCTAGCGTCTTTATCTTAAGCCGTTTTTGTCTGGCAATGGTAAGCAGGCCATTGAGCGGTCGGCAACCACAGGCATCTTCCCCACTAATTTCTTGGGGTGCAAACGCCTCAATTGCACGGCTCGTCGTTAAATCTTGTGCCGTTGCCGATTCATAATCATGAAAATGGCTCAGGTCTGAGCTGATCACAATCAATGTCTCCGGGCCTCCCCATAACCGCTCCAGTACGGTAGCCACCTCTTCAGGGTTGGCATCACCCACGACCAGTGGCACCAGCGTAAATCCAGGCTGCAAAATCGCTTGCAGGAAAGGCAGCTGCACTTCAATGCTATGTTCATCGGCATGTGCCGCATCGAGTTGTGTGATTTGTGGCAGCGTTGACAGAGTTGCAATCGTCGTCTGGTCTATCTTGATATTGCCAAGCGGAGTGGCGTAACCGCCCGCACTGGTTGTCGCCAGGCCACGAAAGGCGACACGGTGTGATGGTCCAAGGAGTACGATACGTCGGATCGTCTCTCGAAAGGGTTCTAGCAAGGCATAGACGCTGGCTGCGATTGGCCCGGAATAGATATAACCAGCATGAGGGGTGATGATCGCCTTGGATTTCGTCACTGATGACGTCTGCTGTCGGCGCGATGCATCATCGAGCATCTGCCTGACCATGCGATGCAGTGTATTACCTTCGTCAGGATAAAAGGTGCCAGCAACGGCAGGGGGTCTGATAATCATTAACAATTCTCATGCGGTATTGATTCGTCGTTATTTAACCATATAGTCAATGGTGTAGATTTCAAGTTTTGATGATGAGGTGCGAGTAATGAAAGCAAACAACCCCGACAGTATCGATGTGGTACCCACCAGGTACTGGCATAAGTTGGAGGATGGACGCATTCAGTGCGACCTCTGCCCACGATTTTGTAAGTTGCATGAAGGGCAGCGCGGCCTCTGTTTTGTACGCGCCAACCGGGATGATGCAGTGGTCTTGACGACCTATGGACGTTCCAGCGGTTTTTGTGTTGATCCGATCGAAAAAAAACCGCTTTATCATTTTCTACCCGGCAGCCCGGTGTTGTCGTTTGGGACGGCAGGGTGCAATCTCGCCTGCAAATTTTGTCAAAACTGGGATATCAGTAAATCACGGGAGTTTGATACGCTGGCTGATGCTGCATCGCCACAGACCATCGCCCGCGCTGCTGTGGAGATGGGTTGTCAGAGTGTCGCCTACACCTATAACGATCCCATCATTTTTCATGAATATGCGATCGATGTTGCACAGGCCTGTAAAGCACAAGGGATCAAGAGTGTCGCGGTAACCTCCGGTTATGTCTGTGATAAGCCGCGAGAGGAATTTTATCAACACATGGATGCGGCGAATGTAGACCTGAAGGCCTTCGATGAACGTTTTTACAAAAAATTGACGGGCTCGCATCTTGCTCCAGTACTGGAGACGCTACAGTATCTGAAGCATCACACCGATGTGTGGCTGGAGACCACCACGTTAATCATACCCGGTGAAAATGATTCAGAAAAGGAGCTGGAAGAGATGACGCAGTGGGTGGTCGAGCAGCTTGGGCCTGATGTGCCGATGCACTTCTCAGCCTTTCACCCGGATTGGAAGATGCGAGATATCCCGCCAACCCCGCCTGAAACACTGAAGCTGGCACGCCAGATAGCGATGAAGAACGGCGTGCGTTATGCCTATATCGGTAACATCCATGACCCGGAGGGGGATAGCACCTATTGTCATCACTGTGGTGAATTATTGATCGGACGCGACTGGTACGAAATGGGTGAGTGGAATCTCGATACCAAAGGAAATTGTTGTTTCTGTAACACCCCATGCGCCGGAATATTTGATTCATCGTCACCGGGACGGTGGGGCGCACGCCGCAGGCCAGTGCAACTAAAGGCGATGGGACTTAATAAACAGAGTGGCAGTATGGGGTGAGCCTCAGCGTCGTTGATTTTCAGTCTCTTCCCCTCCTGTGGGCCTGAATATTATATTGTCAATCATTCATGGCGGGTATCGTTTTTTATATTACTTGGCGGATTCAAGTTGCAAGTGGAACGCATTGCACCGCATAAAATTTGAGTCTATTTTGTGCTGCTCTGCAATACCCTAAGGGCACTTCCTTCGAGCGCGCCTGGTGGGTGATGCCAAAAAACGGCTAACCCACCCTACAATTAAATCGGACATTTTTGCTACATAAAATAAAGTGGGGACTACCCTTATTTAGAGGCGCAACCGCACAACCCCTCGAATAAATATAACAGCCCATATTCCTGTATAATCCCACCACCCCAGGCAACAGAACAGACCAAGTGAAACTATACCTCGCACCGATGGAAGGTGTTATCGACCACCATATGCGTAACATCCTCACACGGATTGGTGGTTATCACCATTGCGTTACCGAATTTGTGCGTATCACAGACCAGCTGCTACCACCGAGTGTCTTCCATCGCATCTGCCCGGAACTCATACTTACAGGCAAAACAGACGCTGGTACGCCCGTTACCCTGCAACTGCTTGGCGGAGATGCAGGCGCGATGGCTGAAAATGCACAACGGGCGGTTGAGCTGGGGGCTTCTGCGATAGATATTAACTTCGGTTGTCCATCGCGCTTTATCAACCGCAAAGCAGGGGGTGCGGTACTGTTAAAAGAACCCGAACGTATTTTTAACATCACCCGTGCAGTTCGAAAGGCCGTGGCGATAGAGGTGCCCGTCTCGGCAAAAATACGCCTGGGTTATGAAACCACCGAGCTTGCGCTGGAGAACGCCATGGCGGTAGAGGCGGCCAGTGCCAGCTTTATCACCGTTCATGCCCGCACCAAGGTGGATGGTTACCACCATCCTGCCAGATGGGAGTGGCTGGGTAAAATCAATGATGCGCTCACCATTCCGCTGGTGGCCAATGGTGACATCAACAGCGTTGACGACTTTCTGCGTTGCCGGCAGATGAGCAACTGCCGCGATTTCATGCTGGGCCGCGGTGCGGTGATCCAGCCCGATCTGGCCAGACAGATTAGCGCCATTCAATCCCAGACAGATCAACCCCAGACAGCTCAACCACAGTCCGCGATGAAATGGGATGAAGTGATCGGGCTGGTGGTCGAGCTAGCAGAACTGATGCAGCGTCAACCATTCGCCAAACAGAAAAGCGTGCTTGGCCGAATGAAACAGTGGCTCGCCTACTTGAAGCGACAATATCCGCAAGCAGGGGCGCTATTCAGCGAGATCCGCACAATGAAACAGCTATCGCAGGCCAGTGAGTTGCTGCGGCATACACAGGCACCGCTTAGCTGTAGTGCGTAGCCCAGGCTGAGCTTCCAGTGCGCCCAAAGGAAGTGCCCTTGGTGTAAAACCCGGGGAGATGTAGGCACGATCCCTGGGTTTCGCTGGAAGCTCAGCTCAGGCTACATATAACTTGAGGGCCATAAATGCCCCGTTTCCCCCAATCCCACCCTAAGTCCCTGTTTTCTGCAAGATAACTTGTGTCTCATCCCCATTTGCTCTAAAATCCCGCGGTTCCAACAATTTGTTTTCTCCTTGCCTTACCGCGTTGGTCGGAAGGTATAACCCATGAGGAGTGTTATGAGACACTACGAAATCGTGTTTCTGGCTATTGAGAGTCGTGACGGTTCAATCCATCGTTTAGAAGACTGGGGTCGTCGTCAGCTTGAGTATCCCATCAACAAGGTTCACAAGGCACATTATGTGATGATGAATGTTGAGTGTGATAAAGAGGCACTGGACGAGATCACCACTGCGTTTCGTTTTAATGATGCGGTTATCCGTAATCTCGTTATTTCACAGAAATCAGCCATCACCGAGGCATCTCCACTGGCACGTCCTGCCAAAGAAGAGAGTCGACGTGATAGCAGTGACTTCACACCAGCTGCAGCACCTGTTACTGAAGCGCCTGTTGTTGAAAAAGCGGTCGAGGAAGCAACAGCCGCTGAAGGTTAATTGGTGTCTGCGGATAACCGTCTGATAGTGAGTGGGGTGGTGTGTAATCCTCCCGAGTCACGTCACAGTCCAGCCGGCATCCCGCTAACACGATTTACTCTGGAGCACCGTTCACAGCAGGTTGAGGCAGCACTACCACGTGATACTTTTTTCAAGATTGTCGTGATAGCCGCCGGAGCAGAGCTGAAACAGGTCGCAGAGACATTGCAGCGTGGTGATGAGGTTTGTGTCGAAGGGTTTCTCAGTCGCATGAGTTACCGTGAAGACGAAGCGAGACTGGCATTGCACGCGCAGACAATTAACAAGCAGATCAGCGTAATAGAAACATAATTTATTTGGAGAGTTACCATGGCAAAATATTTTCGTCGTAAAAAGTATTGTCGTTTTAGTGCAGAAGGGCTTGTCGTTGAT
>CALZHD010000026.1 GCA_945787155.1 uncultured Gammaproteobacteria bacterium
AGTGTTGGATGCAAGCTATCAGCACTTCACCTATCACCGTGCAAATGAGACCCGTAGCTTTCAGCAATATAGTGCTTCAACGAACTCGGTACTTGCCTCTGATCTGCTCTTTTTGGATCTGTCTGCAGACAAGTTCCAGAGTGCGATATCGCAACAAGAGGGTGTGGCTGCAAATAATTTGTCGTTGACCAGCAACCGTACCGATGTTCGTACCTTTGGAGTGCGTCCTTACCTGTTAAAGCAGTGGAATCCTCGTTGGCGATCACGAATTAATTATAATTATCAGGATATCCGCTATGAATCTACGGGGCTTGATGATAGTCAGACTCAAGAGATAACGGCCCTGATGAGGTATGGTGGCGGTGGCGACAATTTTCAGGCAGACCTCTCATATAATGGGATCAGAACTGAGAGTGATCGTGTTGTAACTCCTGCTGAATTCGATGAAATTCGGCTCGATTCCCGCTACCAGATGAATAAAACCTGGGCATGGTTGTTGAATGCTGGTTATGAAAAAGACCGATATGATCGCTCAACGATCGACAAGAGAGAAGGTGGGTTTGGTGAGATTGGGGTCGAGGTGTTACCCACGCGCAAGGTTACGCTTAATGGGACGATTGGTGAGCGTTATTTTGGCAATACAGCCTCATTTCACCTTCTATATGAGTATAATAGACAGTCAGGGTTGGAGGCGAGCTTTCGTAAAGATATTACACAGCGAACTGTAGAGCAACTTCGGAACGAAGGCCAGGTCAGTGTCTTGGGTCAATTTGATACGTTAGAAAATGTTTTTTTGTTGACCGAGGTATTTAAAATAAGGCGTAGTCATGCAAGGCTTTACACTCAGTGGGCGAAAAGTCGGGGAGAGCTGTCGGCTTCCCATGAAGTGCGCGATTTTCAATTGAGTCTAAGACAGGAGGAGGTTGATTCTGTTGAAGCTAACTGGGTCTGGTCAATGACGGCTAAGAGTGTTCTGGAAATAGACTTGTCGGTACGTGATCGTGAGGTTGACAACCTGATAGGAGATGACCGTTTACTCTATACTCAGGTGAAATTGGAGACACAGCCAACGAAGAAGGTATCGATGGGTGGAGAGTATAAGGTCTCAAGTCGATCAGGTGGCGCCTTTCAAGCCTATCGACAGAAGCAATTTGGGCTGTTTGCCAGGATTCAGTATTAAGGAGCCTCAAATTTTTGTCATTTCGGCATGTGAGCAAAGAAATTGCTCAGGGGCGCCGGAATCCAAATGTTTAAACTCAATAAATGACAGATAGCATGGCGCCAAACAAAAAAATTATAAATGCGATGAGTATAGATGTGGAAGATTATTTTCATGTTTCAGCGCTGGCAGAAACTATTCGTCCTGAGGAGTGGGGAGCGTACGAGAGTCGAGTTTCACATAATACCAACGTCATTCTCGATTTGCTCGATGGCGCAGGTACGAAGGGAACATTTTTTGTTCTTGGCTGGGAGGCTGAAAGACGTCCTGAGCTAGTGATGGAAATTTATAATAGGGGGCATGAAATTGCAAGCCACGGATATAGTCACCAGTTAGTTTATGAGCAGTCCCCTGAAAAATTTCGTGAAGAAACATTAAAAAGCAAGCAAATTTTAGAAGATTTGATTCAGGAGGAAGTCATTGGTTATCGAGCGGCAAGCTATTCCATAACTGAAAAGTCACTTTGGGCGTTAGATATACTGGCTGACTTAGGATTTAAATATGATTCCAGTATATTCCCTGTGCAGCATGATCGGTATGGTATTCCAGACGCGAAACCTCATCCCCATAAAATAAGTTTAACTGAGGGAAAGTGTATTGTTGAGTTTCCATTAACGACTAGTGATATTATGGGTAGAAAATTACCTATAGCTGGCGGTGGTTATTTTCGAATATTTCCCTACTGGATTTTTAAGTGGCAGTTTGGTAGGGCGGTGAGAAAAAGACCGGGTGTGTTTTATTTGCATCCATGGGAGTTGGATCCGGCACAGCCCAAAGTACGGGCTGGTCGTCTTTCAACATTTCGCCATTACCATAACTTGGGCGCAACGGAGGCGCGACTAAAGGATTTGTTGTCTTCCTTTTCTTTTTCTCCTATGAGAGAAGTACTGAAGCAGGCGGGATTTGAGATTTGATGGGAGCCAGTTTCCTTGTTGGCATATAACGTGGTGCGGGTTTCATTGGGTTGAAAAATTCCACGGGTGTTCTCGTCCCTCTAGTGTGAATAGTTATGCCGTTTAGATGGGTTTGCCATTGAGTATTAACAATGCTTCTTGAGTATCTCGGTGTTGATTATACTTTGATATATATAATTTATGTAAACTAGAAAATTCTAAATTTGATCTGTGTCATTTTTTGGCGGAAATTTGGTTGATGAATGAGTATTTATTTTATGCCATAATTTCGTTTTACAAATCTGGCAGGATTTCCTATTGCAATATTCGAAGCGGGCATGTCTTTTGTGACAACGCTCCCGGAAGAGACAATGCAGTTTTCATCTATATTAGCCATTACGATGGAGCCTTCTCCTAACCAGCTTTTTGCGCCGATAAATACTCGTTCAAAGGATGCATCATGAGTTGCAGTACCTTCTCCGAGGCTATCGATTGTATGTTGGTATTTGCCACTGAGAATTGACACGCGACTAGAAACGAGAACATCGCTCTCAATTGAGGCTGTTCCTATAATACTATAACTACCAATAACGACTCTTCTGCCTACTTCTGCGGTTGGGTGAGCAAAAAAAGAACCGAAGCCGACGGCGAGGTCGTAGTGACATTTTTGCAAGGTCTGACAGTAAAAAGATGCTCTTAAATACTGGCCAAGTTTGCCGGGAATAAGGCACAATAATTTTGTTGAGAAAGAGAAGATTCCCTCAGAATTAAAAAAATTGTAAGCGATCATGCTTGGGAGTGCTAAAGGCCACGTAATTAAATGCATAAACCATACTACTAATCCCTTGGTCCAATATCTCATAGCGTGCTATTACCAAATGTAGTTCGTGTGTAAGAAAGTTGCATCACATTACTCGGTGGCATTACTAATGGCTATTATGCGGTTTCATCAATGTCGTCAATCAATAATGGCTTTAGGTGGAGATATCTAGTTGCTTTTCGTTTTGCTGTAATATCCTTATAGAGATACTTAGCTTGTTCGTTGGAAATTTTTAGAAACGTGGCCAATTCTTCAGTGGGTATTTCATGATTAAGGGCCCAAAGAGCAATGTCCATCTTGTTATATGGAAGAGCAAAATAGAATTCGTCCTGTCCTTGTGGCATGCTATAGGTATCCGTAGAGGGTATTGCATTGCATATTTCATCAGGTAGGCCAAGATGATGAGCTAACGCATAGACTTGTGTTTTATAAAGATGAGCTATTGGCTTAATATCTGCGGAACCATCTCCATTTTTCACAAAGAATCCTTGGTCGTATTCCAGTTTGTTAGGCGTGCCCACTACTGCATAGTTCAATCTATCGGCATGGAAGTACTCAACGGTTTTTCTAATGCGTTGTTTATAGTTAGTGGCGGCGACGATTTGAAGGTATTCATTTAATCTCAACCGTTTTTGCATAATTTTGCCATCCGGCGACTGAACCACAAGTTCAAAAAAATTGATTTTTCCTTCGTTACCACCTGATATAATAATCTTGTTTTTCCAGTTTTCATCATAGTCCTGGAATACACTTTTGATCTTTTCATCGCGCCATTTATAACAGCCAATGGCCTTTAATGTTGGCGCTATATCTTCAACAATGTATTCGATGCCGAGTTGTTCTGCGACCATTTTTCCTAGCGCCAGGCTCTCTGACGCAGAGTCAGTTTCGGGAAGCAATAAACCGAAAACTTTGCTAGGGCCTAGTGCTTTCACGCATAATGCAGCAGAGACTGCGCTATCTACGCCCCCCGAAATTGCAATGATTAATCCTCTGCGCTTTAGTTCCTTGCTTAGGCTTTCACGAATCTTATGTGAAATTCTCTCTACTTCTTTCGGCGCGTCAAAATTCAAGGCATTGTTTGTTAGGCGGTGATTTGTGGGCATCTAAAAGGTCCTTTCTCAATCTTGCTGGCTGGTGTTAGATTAAATGGATATACGAACCAATCTTATTGGTTCTTTTTCTAATAAAGATAATCATTTAAAAATATTCTATACTGCTATATAAATTATCATTAGTCCGAGTGAAATAAAATAGTATGTGTGGTATCGCAGGTATATTAAATTTGGTAGAAAATCGAGCGCCAGCCCAGCGTGCGCTTACCTCTATGGTTTCTCAAATAAAACATCGGGGCCCCGATGAGTATGGTTATCATCTCGATTCTCGTATTGGTCTTGCACATGCGCGTCTTAGTATTATTGATATCAATGGGGGTTCTCAGCCCATACACAATGAGAACCAGACCATTTATACCGTGTTTAATGGGGAGATATTCAATTATATAGAATTGCGGGAAACATTGATAAAAAAAGGGCATCAATTCTATACTCATTCGGATACTGAAGTCATTGTTCATGCTTATGAAGAGTATGGTGAAGATTTTGTTCACCAACTTAATGGCCAGTTTGCTATCGCATTATGGGATAAAAATCTTAACAAATTGCTGCTCATACGAGATAGAGTAGGAATTCACCCTCTATTTTACAGTATCAAAAGAAATCAACTGCTTTTCGCCTCGGAAATTAAGGCCATGCTACCGGTGTTTGAGCATTCGCCGAGTATGAACATTGCCGCGTTAGATCAAATTTTTACATTTTGGTCACCTATTAGTCCAAACACGATTTTTGATGATGTTTTCGAAGTGTCTCCTGGGCAGTTGATTTCTGTCGAAAATGGGAAGGTACGAAAAAAGAATTATTGGGATTTTACATTTCCTGAAAATAATCAATATGACCCAATGGGTATACAACAGCAAACTGAGCAACTACATGATCTTATGGTTGACGCGGTCAGGATAAGGCTGAGATCAGATGTCCCCGTTGGCGCCTATTTATCTGGAGGGCTTGATTCATCAATTATTGCGTCAATAATACATCGCTATGGAAATGTACCCCTCAGGACGTTTTCTATTGGCTTTGCTGACAGTAGTTTTGACGAAAGCCGCTTTCAGAGGCAAATGATTGAGCATCTTGGCGCAGATCACACTCATATTCTTTGTCACAATCAGGATATTGCCGATAGCTTTACTCAAACTATCTGGCACACGGAGTCGCCAGTCCTGAGAACAGCTCCGGTTCCGATGCGGATCCTGTCAGGATTAGTTCATGAGCAAGGATACAAGGTTGTGTTGACCGGTGAGGGTGCTGACGAAGTGTTTGGAGGGTACGATATCTTTAAAGAGGGTAAGATCAGGCGATTTTGGGCGGATCAGGCGATTTTGGGCGGCGAATCAATCATCTCAAATCAGGCCGCTGTTGCTGAAAAAATTATATCCTTATTTAGATATTTCCAAGAATACAGGGCGAGCCTATCTGGAGGCTTTTTTTGGGGCGGGTCTGGATGAACCTGAATTGCCGTGGTTTTCTCATCTGCCTCGATGGACAACAACGGCTAAGTGTAAAGATTTTTTCTCCAAAGGTGTACAGGAGTTGCTTCAAGAGAGTGCAATTGAGACGATGTCTGATGTCTTACCCAAAGACATACCAAAATGGTCGCCATTTAACCAGGCGCAATATATTGAAGCTAAGTCACTTATGGCGGGTTACCTCCTCTGTTCTCAAGGGGACAGGATGTTGATGTCAAATTCTGTAGAAGGTCGTTTTCCATTTCTTGATCACCGAGTGATAGAATTTTCAAGCAGACTGGATCCGCGTCTGAAAATGAAAGTTTTAAACGAAAAATATTTACTTAAAAAAAGCATGTCGAAATACTTACCTAAAGATATCGTGAATCGATATAAACAACCTTATCGCGCGCCTGATATACCGGCGTTCTATGATACTAAGTTTCCAGACTATGTTGATGAGCTGCTCAGCGATGACGTCATAAAGCGTTATGGCTATTTTGATTCGAAAAAGGTTTTCCGTTTGAAAGAAAAAATCAAGCTTGGGAGGGCTATAGGGTACAAGGATAATATGGCATTTGTTGGTATCTTATCGACACAAGTATGGCATAATCTTTTTATTGAGAATTTTAGCAAAACAGACAGTTAGTCGACTAGTTAATGAGGCTTGAAGTATAGATGTCAATTGAGAATAGTGTCCGCAATTATATATTGGAAAATTATCTATTTACGGACGACCAGTCAGAGTTGGTTAATGATACATCTCTTTTGGAAAAAGGTATCATCGATTCAACAGGGATCATGGAGCTTGTTTTCTTCCTTGAGGAAGAATTTGGAATAAAGATCGATGACGATGAGATGGTGCCGGAAAATCTGGATTCTGTAGATAATATTGTCTCTTTTATCAAGGGTAAAAATTCTAACTAATTTATATGAGAATGCTTACCAATTATTCTTTAATTATGAAAAACAGATGGCGAACCTCCAATCCATAACTCACCGCTTGCTGGGCGATAGCCTGCACATCTCCGCACAAAAATCTCCCTCCAAGATTGTTGTTACGACTAATGATGGAGAATATACCTATCAAGAGCTTCTAGATTATTCGGTTGCGTTAGCGAACGCCCTACAGCAGCGTGGCTTGCAACGAGGAGATCGCGTAGCTATCTATATGGATAATGGCTGGCCAGCGTTATTCTCGCTATATGGCGTGCTGCTTGCTGGCGGTGTATTTGTAATGATTAATCCGCAAACCAAAGCCGACAAACTTGCTTATATTTTAAACGATAGCGATGCCAGCTGTTTACTCACAGAAGTTCATCTCGAAAATAATTTTGTCCCTATCCTGGGCGGGCTATCAAAACTGCATCATGTGATCTATGCTGGTAAGGAGAAGACGTTTCCCATGCCCGCTATTTCAATTGAGCATTTTGATAAAGTTCTGGATAAAGTAAGCCGTGATGTCTATGTTGAAAACAGATCGATTTCCAATGATCTTGCAGCGCTAGTTTATACTTCAGGGAGCACAGGTTCGCCAAAAGGAGTTATGCATACGCACTTATCAATGCTATTTGCATTGAATAGCCTCATTGAGTATTTGCGTTTATCTGATGAGGACAGGATCTTAAATGTCCTTCCGTTGTCCTTTGATTATGGATTGTATCAGCTGCTTATGGCAGTGCACATGGGGGCTACCTTAATTCTTGAAAAGTCTTTCGCTTTTCCCGCGCTAGTATTTAAACGTATTAAAGAAAAAGAAGTTACCGTATTCCCCGGTGTTCCTAGTTTATTTGCTATCCTGATCTCTTCTCATGAGCGCAGTAAGCAGAAATTTCCGTCAATTACACGCATTACGAGCACAGCCGCCGCGTTACCTGCTGATTTCATACCTACCTTGAAAGAGATATTCCCTAATGCCCTTGTTTATAAAATGTATGGCCTTACAGAATGCAAGCGTGTTAGTTATTTAGAGCCTGAACTTGTAGATAGAAAGCCAACATCAGTTGGTAAGGCGATTCCCGGTACGGAAGTGTTATTGTTATCTCGTGACGGAAAACCCGTTGAGCCAGGAGAGACGGGTATCCTTCATGTGCGTGGGCCGCATGTGATGCTTGGGTACTGGAAGCAGAAGGAGTTGAGTGAAAATATGCTTAAGGATGATGTATACCCGAATCAAAAAATGCTCTGCACTCACGACTGGTTTAAGATGGATGATGAGGGGTTTTTATACTTTGTCGGTCGTAGTGATGATATTATTAAAACGCGAGGTGAAAAGGTAAGCCCTGTCGAAGTAGAGAATGTGCTTTACGGTATTGAAGGGATTAATGAAGCAGCTGTGATCGGTGTTTCCGATTCGACGTTTGGACAATTAGTAAAAGCATTCGTTACTCTGAAGGAATTCTCTGGCTTAGATGATAAGAAAATAAAAAAATTATGTGTAGCCAAGTTAGAAAACTACATGGTTCCAAAAGAAGTAATTGTTATGGATTCGTTGCCAAAAACTACGAATGGAAAAATTGATAAAAAGCTCCTGGGTTAACGATTGGTTTGAAGCTAAGCAATGACTAATTCCCACAAAGGTTCTTTCTACGTTGAGATAGCCGATGTTCAGAAAGATAGAGGTGAGATATTGCGTCTATGGCAGCTAGGATTTCCTTCTGTCAACCGATTTGAAGAAAAATACGATTGGTTTTATAGCAATAACCCTGCAGGAAAGCCGTATCTGTACTTTTTGAAGAGTGGTAATGTAAATATCGGCATCGAAGGTATCGGCCCTAAGAAGTGGCTATTAAACGGTGAAAGTATCAGGTCGGGTTTGTTTGTCGATCTAGTAGTTGATCCTGCATTTCGCTCGTTGGGTCCAGCGCTTAGATTAATTAAAGACTCAACTGAGCAATCAATTTGCGATTTGCCTATATTGTACGGATTCCCTAATCCAAAATCATTGCCCGTCTATAAGCGCGGTGGATTCGAGTTATTGGGGATGATGAGTCGTTATGCAAAGCCTCTACAGTACACCCCGTATATTCTACAGTATTCGAAACTACTCGCTCAGTTATTCGGAGGGATCATTGATTTTGCATATAAACTGACTGAGGGCATAATTAACAAAAAACTACATAAATCATTGAGCTGTAATGTTGACAATGAATTTGATAAAGACTTTGATTCATTGTGGAGTCTCCGCAGGCAAGATGCGTATTGCATGGCTCAAAGAGATAAGGAGTTTCTGCTGTGGAGATTCAAAAACAATCCATTGGAAAATTACAAGCTATTCACAATTAATTCCAGGGCTGCTGAGGCTCTGTTAGGCTATATTGTTTATAAAACTAACGCTGTTGGTAATGTGTTTATTATAGACTTTCTGGCTTCGGATAATAATGTCAATTTATTTTGGCTGTTTCGTTTGTTTGGCCAAAAAATGAGGATGGCTGGGTATAAGTCTGTTTCTGTCGAGTTTTTTGGAGAAGAGTCGATTGTTAAGATTCTCAAGCAATGCTGCTTTAAATGTCGTGATGTACAGCCTATCATCTGCGCATTAAATTCAGAGAAGCTAGAGCGAAAAAGCCTGAAGAACTGGTATATTACTTCGGCAGATCGTGATTAGTTAATTATATGCTGTTGATGGTCATTCACTTATTGTAAATTAAAAAATGGTTGCTGCTGATGCGACGTACTATTTTGTAAGCATTAAAGATAAGGGTTGTTATGAATGCAAATATTGATCCTACGCGAGGCGTTATGCTGGTGCCAGAGTGGCAACGAAATTTAAGCCAGATTAATCAGGGGTTACCGTGTTTTTTTATACGTTCATAATTAATGAAGTAGTTGTTGGCCAATGAAAACTATTTTTTTTCTATCTATTCTTTTGTGTGCGTTTAGTTATTTTATTTATCCTTTGATATTAATGTCTATTCCAGTCCGGAAAAGCGCTAACGTTAGTCAAGGTAATAAAGAGTTAAAAAGAATATCTCTTATAATAACGGCTCACAATGAAGAGGCGCGGATTCAGGAAAAGTTAGCCAATACACTTGAAATAGACTATCCAATAGAGTTATTGGAGATAGTAATCGCATCTGATTGTTCCACAGATAAAACTGATGAGATCGTAGCGTCTTATAGTCAGCAGGGTGTACGATTGGTTCGGGCTGATGAGCGGAAAGGGAAGGAATATGCACAGCTATGCGCGATTAGAGAAGCCAGTGGCAATATTCTGGTATTTTCAGATGTGGCTACTCAGATTGAACCTAATGCACTGAATCTACTCGCTCGCTATTTTGACGATCCTCTCGTTGGTGCAGTTTCCAGCGAGGATCGTTTTGTCAGCCAGGATGGCTCGATTGCGGGTGAAGGTGCGTACGTTAAGTACGAGATGTGGTTGCGGCGCCTGGAATCACAGCGAGCTGGGCTGGTGGGATTGAGTGGTTCTTTTTTTGCTGCTCGGCGTGAGGTCTGTGAAGCGTGGGATATCGCCTCACCAAGTGATTTTAATACGGCATTGAACTGTGCAAAACAAGGTTTAATCGCCATCTCTGTACCAGATGTGGTTGGTATCTATAGCGATGTAAAAGATCCAGACCTTGAGTATAGACGGAAACTGCGTACCATCATTCGTGGCATTACAGCAATTTCACGTCATCCTGTGGTATTGAATCCATTTAAAATGGGGTTGTTCTCATTTCAGGTGTGGAGCCACAAAATTTTGCGCTGGTCTGTTCCCTGGTTTATGGCATTACTATTGTTGGTTTCACTAGTTTTATGCGTGCAGCATTGGTTTTTCGGGGTTGCTTTGCTCGCGCAGCTGGGATTTTATGTACTTGTGATTACCGGGTACCTTTCGAGTGAGTTACGTGCACTCACAATAATAAAGATCCCCTATTTTTTTGTGCAAGTTAATCTGGCGATTGCCTCTGCAACGGTTATGTTTTTACGAGGTGAGCGAATGACTACCTGGACGCCATCGAAGCGATAATGTTTTATCAGCTACCGCCAGCAGGTAACCGGATTTATTACCATGTTCAGCGAGGCGATAAGGATCGTATTGCTGACTTCTTTCCAGCAGATATTTATTTTTTCAACTCTGGTGCAGCTTCGTTAGCGGCCGCTGTTCTTGCTGTCGTACAGCATTCAGGTCTAGAGCATCCTGAAGTCTTGCTCCCTGCTTATGCGTGTCCGGAGCTAGTAAGTGCCGTTTTGTATGCTGGTGCCAGGCCGGTGCTCGTTGATTTTGCTGTGGATCGGCCCTGGATGGACTTGAGTGTTATGGCTGAAAAACTTACCCAACAGACCTGTGCGGTGATTGCCGTGAGTCTGTTTGGTATTCCTGAGCGTCTTGATGATATTCGTAATGTGTTACAAGGCCGTTCTATCTGGTTGATAGAGGATAGTGCGCAGGCCTTTCCTGAAAAAGAGTCATCGTATGGTGAGCGGGGTGATCTCACTATCTATAGCTTTGGCAGAGGGAAACCGGTAAGCGTACTTGGCGGTGGAGCGGTGTTGGCCTGGAATGCTGAGATTGGTGAGAGGGTCGCGCGTATTCACCATGGTGCTGGGCAGAGTGGATCACGTAGGTGGTTAAGTCGGTTGAAGATAGAAGCATACAACCACCTAATTTCTCCCCGGCTTTATTGGCTGCCTGATATGTTGCCTTTCATTCAGCTAGGCACCACGATCTATCATCCACTGAGTGAAATAAAGCAAATGGATAAATTTGGATTGGATCTGCTAGGTAAAAATATTGAGGAATACTGGCTACGGAATCAAGTGGCCCAAAATGCCCTTACGAGCAGGATTGCAGATAGTGGGAATGATACTGTAATCGACTTGGCGAGGGTGAGCTGTAAAAAAACGATGCCGAGATTGCTTCGTTATCCTTTATTGGCAAGAACTCCTGAATTACGTGATGAGCTGTGTGAAAGGTTCAATCGTAAGGGGCTAGGTGTCTCTAAAATGTATCCTGCAACATTGCAAAAAATTAACGGCCTTGAGTCTCAGTTTTCAACGTCTGATGTAACGCCGAGTGCGGAATCTTTTTCTCAGAGAATACTTACGCTGCCTGTTCATGGCGAAGTTAGAGAGAAGGATATTAGCGAAATGTTGCGGGTGATTACCCGCCCAAGCGGTCTCCATTAGTTAGGCCTTAGGTATCCTAGTCATCACGCTCACTCTATTCGCATAGCCCTTCATGTAGCACGACTAAAATGTAGTCAACTCGATTCATTGGCGAAGCTAGTACGAGGGTTATTATATAAAGCCTTTATATTTTCTAACGACGCCTAAAATTCAAGAAATGTAGATGCAGTACGCATGGGGTTCGTGATGAACGTCACAATGCGTATTTTTGTTCGGATTATAGTCTTGTAAGTGTGATCAATGCCACGCTGAAAAATATCCTGGTGCCGCTAAATGTGTCAGAGCGATTTGATTGACACAAGGATACTGCGGATGACTACAAAAAAACTGATTTTTGGTGCTGGGCAATTAGCGTGTTGTATTGTACTGATGGTAAGCATCGGTTTAGTGGGTTGTGGTGGTGGCAGTGGCAGCTCTGATGGTGAGGGTGATGGCGCTGCAGTTGGTGTGGGGACTGCGAGCGCTGATGGAACTGCTACCCTGTCCTGGGTGGCACCTTCGACACGGGTAGATAGTACGCCGCTTCCCATGAGTGAAATTGGTGGGTACAAGGTCTACATTGGGAGCAGTATGGATACGCTGATGTTGCATGCCGATATCAATGATCCCTATCAAATGGAGCTGGTAGTGAATAACCTGGACACTGGAACCTATTATTTTGCAGTGACTGCGTACAGTCAATACGGTGCCGAGAGTGACTTTTCTGCCATTGAGAACAAGACGATATAGAATAGCTATCTGTTCCCCAATAAAAAAGCCCCAGCCATTCTATATGGTTGGGGCTTTTTTATTGGTTTTCCCATAGAATGAGTATCACTTTTTGATTTTGATCCAGGCATTGTGAGTGGCGATCAGTGGATGGTTGCTTATTGGTGTTGTGAGGAAAATATGTACGAGTCATTCTATAAATTAAGTTCCAAGCCCTTTCAGCTCAGTCCTGATGCAAAATTTTTTTACAATAGCCGTGGCCATAAGCGGGCGATGTCCTATCTTCAATACGGTGTTAACCAGGGGGAGGGATTTATCGTCGTTTTGGGGGGCATTGGTGCGGGAAAGACGACCATGGTTCAGGCCTTGTTCGATCAGCTGGAAGATGATGCCATCGTCGCTGCGAAGCTGGTCACCACGGATTTAGAGTCGGATGATCTGCTGCGTATGGTGGCGAATTCATTTGGTTTGCCCGATGAGGGAGCATCAAAAGCGAGTTTATTGAAGAGCTTAGAGGCCTTTTTCCTGAAGCAGTATAAAGAGGGGCGGCGTGTTTTGCTGGTGGTGGATGAAGTGCAAAATATCCCGCTGAGGTCTTTGGAGGAGCTTCGAATGTTGTCTAATTTTCAGGCGGGAGGGGTTGCTCTTTTGCAGATCTTTTTGCTTGGGCAGCGTGAATTTGTCAGAACACTGCATGCTGATGGGTTGGAGCAGTTACGGCAGCGTATTATTGCGTCATATTATCTTAAGCCGCTGGAGCACGACGAAATTAAAGGGTATATCGAGCATCGCCTGGCGTTAGTGGGGTGGCAGAATGATCCCTCGTTTGATGAATCTGCTTATGATGAGATTTATGCCTACACCGCTGGTGTTCCCCGTAAAATCAATACATTATGTGATCGTTTGATGTTGTTTGGCTTTCTTGAAGAGCTCCATCTATTCGATGCGAATGTGGTGAGAATGGTCACCAGTGAATTGCAGGGTGAAATATCCTATGTACCACAAGAGAGCCCAGCACTGCCCCGGCAAGAGACTAAAATAAGCCAAAAGATGGTGGAGATGGAGCAGCGGCTTTGTAATATAGAAGAGAAGGTTGATGATTTTAGTGAGCGGCTTAAGTCGCAACGCTCTCTGTTGGCGAGGTTTTAGCCATCCCGGTGTGATTGATGTGTTTAGTGTAAATTTTTTTTACGTGTAATTCGTGTTATTTGGCTAATATCGAGTGGAACAGTTGGGGTTTGTGTAAAGTTTCTTTTCACCTAAAGGGTCTGCTGATGGTTGGTTTTCTATAACTAGTTGAATAGTGAGTGCTAATATTTTTTGGCATGCATTGTGCCTTGCTATTAGTACAATATAATTCAAGTATAAATTTAGGGATAAATGAGTGATGAATATTAAATTATTGGCAAAAAGTTTTGCTTTGATCGGATTACTGTCTGCTTCAAGTTTTGCGATGGCTGGCACCATCACCTGTGGTGACGGTACAGGCGCAGGTGGTGTCGACATAGTAAGAACAGCAACTTTAGGTGATGCCACTGCCTGTGAGACTGGTACTGGTAACGCACAGTTGAGTGATATCCAGAGTTACTATGGGGACACGCCTGCTTGGAGTAATGTAGCTGCACTCATCGACGATGGCACGTTTCCTCCGACTACTGCTAGCGATGGTGTCTTTTCTCTAGAATTGACAACAGGGATTTTCGGCTCGCAGGCTGTTGAAGGTACTTGGCAAATTGCTAGTTCATTTTGGGATAACTTCTCCGAAGCCGTTATCTCTATGCATGTAGGTAATGGTGGTGGCGACCCTGATCACTGGGCGTGGAAACTAGAAGATGGCGCTACGAGTGGAACATTTAGCTATGAAAAGCTAAGTCTTGGCGGTGGCGGTTTTTCGAATCTTCATCTGTGGGGCAGAGGGGATGGCACATCTGTACCAGCGCCTGCTAGCATAACGCTGTTAGGTTTGGGGCTGTTAGGGCTTGCTGCAGTACGTCGTCGCAAAGTCTAAATAAAATTGTTACACCAAAAAAGCCCGCTCTGAGCGGGCTTTTTTATTGGAAGTCTAGCGCGCCTCGTGTTGGGGGCGTGGTTATAGCGTGTTTAATGGGGCAGCTAGTTGAGTGTTGCACTAACATGTTAATTAAGGTAAGGATTTCCTCTTTTCGAGCGGGCGGTGAGTTTCACAGCTTGCTTTTTTTGTTTTAATCAAAGGGAGGATTGCCGGACGGTCTGTATTTATTGCGGATAATTTGAATCAAGTGGATTGACGTAAGGCAGAGAGATTGATAGTGTAAACGAGTTCATGTGCATCCATGTGATACGGTGTTTGGAGAGCACAATATAAAAATAAAAGGGTCCATTTTATGATCAAGAAGTCACGCATATTGATAGCACTTTTGGGGGGGCTGGCGTCATTGGTGCTAGTTAGTGAGGCGCATGCTGCTAAGCCGGGTGATCCGGTTGCTGGCGAGATGCAGGCTGGGCTATGTGGTGGTTGCCACGGTTCAGACGGCAATAGTCCTGATGCCACTTTTCCTCGTCTTGCTGGGCAATATGAAATGTATATTGTTAAGCAAATCAGGGATTTTCAGAAAGGCCACCGCGCAAATAACGATACCATGGCGGGTATGGCTGCAATGGTAGCGTCATTACAGGACGCGAAGGATATTGGTGCTTTTTTTGCGCAGCAGAAAATGGCAAAAAAACCGCTTGTCGCTGTCGACAAGAAGCTCGCTGCTCAAGGTAAGAAGTTGTTTTATGAGGGAAACCCAAAGACTGGTGTCTACGGCTGCGTCAACTGCCATGGTGACCGTGGCAAGGGCAAAGCGCCAAATATTGCTGTTTTTCCAAGAATCGGTGGCCAACATCGTGACTACATCATCAAGCAGCTGAAAGATTTAAAGAGTGGTGCTCGCGCTAACGATCCTGCTGGAATGATGGGCGATATCGCTAAAAAGTTGTCGGATAAAGAGATGACAGCAGTGGCTAATTACCTCTCAGGGCAATTACCTTAAATATTAGGCGTTATGAATCTACCTGACTTCGGTCAGGTTCAGATTTTAAACTAAGGAAAACGATAGACTGTCTTCAGTCTATCGTTTTTTTGTTTTGGGGGTGCTAGCGTAAGTAGCGCCGGTGCTGGCAGCACCAAGCTAGTACGTATTATGAGGCTGGAAACGCCACCAGATGGTCTGCGGCGATACGAATGCCGACCTGTTCACCAATGGCGTGGTGATAGTGGCTGGGGAACAGTGAAAGCACCCGGCTGCCGTTGGGGAGTCTCAATGTGTACATGATCTCGGCGCCTTTGAATGCCTTATCGACGACTTCAGCCTGCAGACTACTATCGGCCTGCGGAAGGATATCGTCTGGACGAATCAATACCTCGACATCTGAGTTGATTGGCCAGGGGTAAGCGCGGTCTCCCTGAATCTCACCGATGTCTGTTCTGACTAGATTGGGTGCAAGCAATGTCCCTTCGAGGAATATCCCCTGTCCGATGAAATTGGCGACAAAGCGACTGGTGGGTTCGTGGTAGAGATTGAACGGGGTGTCCCATTGCAGAATCCGCCCTTCATTCATGACGCCGACCATGTCACCCAGTGCAAAGGCCTCATGTTGGTCATGCGTGACCAGCAGTGCAGTGATGCCCTGACTTTTTAGGATCTTACGGATTTTGAGCGCCAGTTTTTCTCGTAGATCGATATCGAGATTGGAGAACGGTTCGTCGAGCAGTAGCAGGTCGGGTTTTGATGCGATGGCACGTGCCAGCGCAATACGTTGCTGTTGGCCCCCTGAGAGCTCGTGGGGATAGCGTTTGCCGAAACCCTCAAGATTGATCAGAACCAGTAGTTCGTCGGCACGTTCCTGCTTTGCAGTTTTGTTCATATCGCGCAGGCCAAAGGTGATGTTGTTGTACACATTCAGGTGTGGAAAAAGGGCGTAATCCTGGAACACCATCCCCAGTTTGCGTTTCTCTGGCGCGAGTATATTGCCGGGGGTCGAGACCTGTTTGTCTCGCAGTATAATACTGCCGTGATGGATAGGTTCAAGGCCGGCGATCGCTCGTAGTGCGGTCGTTTTACCACAGCCGCTTGGCCCGAGCAGGCAGGAGATATCTCCCTGGTTGATATGAAACGAGAGCTCGCGAATGATCGTCTGCCCCTGATAGTGGCACTCAATGCTTTTGATGTCGAGCAGCGCAGTCATCTAATTCTTGAACACTTATTTGAGCAGGAATTCGATCAGCGCTTTTTGCGCATGCAGACGGTTTTCTGCCTCATCCCATACTACACTCTGTCTGCCGTCGATGACATCCGCGCTGACCTCTTCCCCACGATGTGCTGGCAGGCAGTGCATAAACAGGGCGTCGTTGTCAGCGACAGCCATGATGTTATTGTTGATCTGGTATGCCTTGAAGTCGAGGACGCGTTGGGTACTTTCCTCTTCCTGACCCATGCTGGCCCAGACATCAGTGACGATCAGGTCCGCACCGCTGGCAGCTTCTAGTGGATCGTTGGTTAACGTGACGCAGTCCTGATGTGATGCAAGAAGTTTCGCATCTGGTGTGTAATTTGCTGGCGATGCGATGTGTAATTTGAAACCAAATTGCCGTGCAGCATTGATATAAGAGTGGCACATATTGTTACCGTCGCCGATCCATGCTACCTGCTTGCCGCGAATACTGCCGCGATGTTCGTACCAGGTCTGCATATCAGCGAGTAGCTGACATGGGTGGTACATGTCAGAGAGCGCGTTGATTACTGGGACCTGAGAATGTGTCGCAAAGGTCTCAAGGGTTTCGTGAGCGTAGGTGCGAATCATGATGAGATCAACCATGCGTGATAGCACGCGAGCACTATCTTCAATCGGTTCGCCGCGACCAAACTGGGTATCTCGTGGTGAAAGGAAGATCGCGCTGCCACCAAAGTGTGCCATGCCTGCTTCAAATGAGACACGGGTACGGGTGGATGATTTTTCAAATAGCATCCCGAGTACTTTGCCGCGAAAGGGTTCGTAGCGCTCGCCTGCGGCCCGCATCTGTTTCAATTCGATGGCGCGCTGCAGTAGCGCATCCAGCTCGGTTGGCGTCAGATCATTCAGGGTGAGGAAATGGCGTGTCATGATGTTTTCTCTTGCGTGAGGAATGCCGTCACTACATTCTTTAGACGTGTCACGATCTCATCGGCCTCTTCATCGCTGATGATCAAAGGTGGTAAGAGGCGAATCACCTTGTCAGCCTGAATGCTGATCAGCAGACCTGCACCAAGAGCATCCTTGAGTAGAGCGCCGCAAGGGCGATCAAGTTCAACACCGATCATGAGCCCTTTGCCGCGAATTTCAACTACACCAGTCTCATCCGCAAATGCCTGCTTCAGGTTTGTGCGGATACGCTCGCCGAGTTGTTTAGCACGCGCAGCGAGCTGTTCTTTCTCCATCGTTTCAAGCACGGTAAGTGCAACGCTACAGGCCAATGGGTTACCGCCAAAGGTAGAGCCGTGGTTACCCGGCTGTAATACATTGGCTGCTGGCCCCTGAACCAGGCATGCGCCAATCGGGAAGCCGTTGCCCAGCCCTTTGGCGAGCGTAACAACATCGGGTTGGATATCGCTGTATTGCCATGCAAACCATTTGCCGGTGCGGCAGATGCCGGTCTGAACCTCATCCAGCATCATCAGCCAGCCATATTCATCACAGAGTTTGCGTACGGCGCTGAGATAGTCATCATCCGGGGTGCGGATCCCCCCTTCCCCCTGGATCGGTTCGACCAGAATGGCGACGGTATCGCTACTATTTTTGGCGATCTCGCGTAGTTCATCGATATCATTGAATTTAGCCCGCACAAAGCCCTGAACGAGTGGTTCAAAGCCGGCCTGAACCTTGCGACTGCCGCTGGCCGAGAGCGTTGCCAGTGTACGCCCGTGGAAGCTACCTTCAGTGACGACGATGGTTGGGGTCGCAATCCCCTTATTGTGCCCGTAGAGACGGGCAACCTTGATGGCTGCCTCACAGGCTTCGGCACCGGAATTGGTAAAAAAGGCCTGTTCCATGTCAGAGAGGCGCATCAGCGCTTCTGCCAGCTGCTGCTGCTGCGGGATGTGGTAGAGATTGCTGGTGTGGATCAGCGTACTACCCTGTTGCGAGAGTGTTGTGGCGACGGCCGGGTGGGCGTGGCCGAGTCCGCACACCCCTATACCGCTCAATGCATCGAGATAGCGCTTTCCATGAGTGTCCCACAGCCAGGCGCCTTCACCTTTTTCGAAGGTGACTGGCAGGCGTGCATAGGTCGGCATTATTGAGTCAGGCATGATCAAATTCTTCGTAATCCATAAAGCAAAAAGGCAGCCAGTAACGCCGGCTGCCACTCTCACAACAAACGGGAAAGTATAGCGGATTTTATTGTTTCGGAAAGCATATACAGGGGATAAATATCCCTGTTTTTTCAATGAAAATGTCGCTAAAAATTAATCGATTATTTAATTTTTATACATAAATAGCCGATGTATCACTTACAGATCAGATTGTGATTACAGGTGATGTTCTCACTTTTTACACAAAGATATTATTTTGTGGCGTTAGCAATAGTACGTATATTTTTATAACTCTATGATATTAATATATTATTTTTGTATAAATATTGTTGTGAATGTCAGTTCAAAATGAGTGAAGTTAAATGAATGGTGGTCAATATGAGCGGTGAGGCAGTGGTGCAGCCCCTGAAAACTCCAAATAAAAAACAGATTCCGGAATCTGTTGATCTCAGTGCGTTTGAGCCTTTTAGTTCTTTCAGCGCAGAAATGCTGGAAACAGTGGCCAGGGAGGCATCATTAGAGCGATTGCCGCCAGGGCGACGTATCTTCAATCAAGGTGACATGGATGGCAAGAGTGTCTTTTTACTCTCAGGTCAAGTTGCATTAATTGCCGAAGGGCATCCGGCGATCACTATCAAAGCAGGTAGCAATGAGGCGTTGGAAGCAGTAGCAGACAGCAGGCCTCGCGAGGTGACGGCACTTGCGAGGAGTAGTGTCACATTAATGTGCGTTGCCACTGAGCTGCTTTATGAGATGAATAAAACGACACCGATGGTCTCGGTGGAAAAAATAGCGCCATTGGATGATAGTAAAGAGAATCGTTCAAGATCGGCACGGATTGAGTGGGTGTTAAATTCACCGCTCTTTTTTCGTTTGCCCAGTCCCCATGTTCAGGTACTGACGCGTCGGTTAGAAGAGATCTGCGTCAAGGCAGGTGTGTCAGTGGTGGATGAGGGTGATGAGGGTGATTATTATTATGTCATTACCAAAGGCAGTTGCGTGGTGACCCGAAGTGTTAAAGGGACAGATAAAAAGAGTCGACTGGCCGAGCTTGGTATTGGGCGTGGTTTTGGTGAGAGTGCTTTAATTGACGATACACCGCATAGTAGTACCGTTACAATGCTGGAAGATGGTGCACTGGTGCGCATTCCTAAAAGTGAGTTTATGACATTGTTGGTGACCCCATACCTCAAGCGGGTGTCGTATGAACAGATGTTGATGATGCAGGATGAGGGTGCGGTACTGCTGGATGTGCGAATTCATTCGGCATTTGAGAAAATGAGCTTGAGAGGTAGCATCAATTTACCATTGGCCACTTTATGGAAGGCTGCATCGATTCTTGATAAGAGCAAAGAGTATGTGGTCTGTTGTGATATCGGTAAGCGCAGTACTATTGCGGCATTTCTAATGGCGCAGCAAGGGCTCAATGCTCGAATTCTTGAAGGTGGTTTGCACAATTTGCAAGAACAGGATGATGGTTTGAATGTTGCTCCTGAAGAGGGTGATGAAGCGAATGTAGAAAACGAGCTATAACGCGAACTTGTTAAAGAGAATGAACCGGATATTTAATTTAGATAGATGATGGACCCCTGATGGGGCGAGTACTACATCTTAGCTATGTTAGAAAACCTCTGGTAAATTCATGAACCTGTGTTGTGAGTCCAAAATATCCAGCGGCTGCCTTGCTAATCTTAATAGTAGTCCCGCTATAGTGTGTTCTTTGGGTATTACTCGCAATTAGCATCTTGCACCCCGAGGGCACTTCGCATATGAATGCTTTGACACTCAAATCTCTCCGCCTGGAATTAATCAGGGCTTCCTGAGTCATTAGCCTTTTCCCTCATTCCTAAGGGCGATAGTCTTTAGAATCATGCGCTGAATCGATGCATCATTATTGATTGTTGTGATCTCTTCCAGGGTGAACCACTTTACGTCATTTGATTCATCAGATGCCGCAGGTATTACGTTTAATTCTGCTTCGAGTAGATAGCGGATGTCGTAATGTCGATGTTCTGTCTCTTTTCGGTTGTCTGGAATGGTGTGGATATCAATATCGAAAATAGCATCGTTGACGATCCTGAGGTCTGAGATTCCGGTCTCTTCTCGTGCCTCGCGCAGTGCGGTATTGAGCACGTCAGCTTCTTGTTCGACATGTCCACCAGGTTGTAGCCAGCGGTCGAGTTTTTTATGATGAAGCATTAGCGCATGGGTGCGTGCTGGATTGATGATCCATGCAGAGCCGGTGACATGGCCTGTTATCAGCGTTCTTTTATAGAAATCATCATGGCGTTCAACAAATGAGAGCATGGCTTGTTGATGCGAATATTCGCTTTCATCAAAAGGGGTGAGCGCAGCGATTTTTTCGAGATGTAGGGCCTGATCCATAATGACGTGAGTGTAGCAAACAACCGCTGTGATGTCGCTGATCAGGGCACGAGTGGTCGATTTCGGGGCGGTATTGATAGCTACATTTTTAGTGTTTTAGGGGCGTTATGAAGATCCCAGTATCGGGAGTACCAACGCATATCTAGGTTGTTTCATGTGGCGTCGCATTCGCATCTTATCTTCAATTTGATTAACTCAAAACTTTAACGCTAATTTTCCGCATTATGATAGTTGATACAGTCATTTAACACGTTCTTTATTTGTGATTTGGATCGCACTTTTACTGTAGATCAGCGCAAGATTTTTAGCACGAAAAAAGCATAAAAAATTCGAATAAAGATATAAATAGCAAGGTGTTTATGCCGATAACATATTGAGTACAAAAAGAATTGTGTTTTTTAGGTGCTAGGTGCCCCGTCCATTACATCAATATTTGGTCAGACGAAATATAGCAGCAAATCGTAGGTCAGGAAATAGACGGTCACAGTGAAGTGATAATGCCGTTATCAATTTTTTAACGACGTTGCTTGTTTGGTCGGTAAGACAAGCTTCACTAAAGTTGTGATCAGTCACCCAAAAGATTGTTATCAAATTAACCAGATAGAAAAGTAGACAGGAGAAGGAACGATGGAGAAGAAAAGTTTATTCAGTGCATTTTTCGCAATGGTCATCGCTTGCATGGTGGTTGGTGTGCATGCTGACGATGGTGTAAAGGTGAGCGCGGCGATGGCTGAAGATGAGCGCGGTATTGCACTTAACATGGTTGTTTATGAAGAGGTTGAAGAGACCAATATGGTGGGTAATAAAATTACCAGGCTAATAGATGCCAGTAGTGTTGTTCCGGGTGATCGCCTTGTTTATGTGACGACGGTGAGTAATCACGGCAAAGAGCTTGCTGAGAATGTCGCCATTGTAAATCCCATTCCAGAACACACCACTTACCTCGAAGGAAGCGCTGAAGAAAAAGATGCCTCCGTGTCATTCTCTGTTGATGGTGGGAAGCACTTCGATTTACCCGCAAATCTCACAGTGACTGACGCGAACGACAAACCCCGCGCCGCAACTACAAAAGACTACACCCATATTCGCTGGATATTGAATTCACTTCCTCCTAAGGCTGAAGGCAAGGTGATGTTCAGAGCCCAATTAGATTAATAGCCAGCCGATTTTATCCAGAATGATTTTTTGATTACAAGGTTTATAACAATGAATTTTCAATTATCCAGATTCAAGGCTGCCCAGTGGGCATTTCTTCTTTCCAGACTTCTGGCACAGATAAGAGGATCGCCACCCTGAAAATTACTGTAATTAAGTATTTTATCAAATTCAATTTATTAATACATTTTTAGGCAATCAGGAAGAGCGCCAAACAGACTAAGGAGAGTCGCAACTAAGGAGACATTTCATGTCTAACTATAATCCCTTTAAAAAACTGCTTGGTATATCATCCTCAGTTTTATTCCTAATCATAGCGGCTCCAAACGCGATGGCGGCAGGTACCTTATCCGGTACTGATATTGCAAACCAGGCAACAGTGAACTATCAAGTTGCTACCGTCAGTCAGCCAGCCATTAACAGCACGGTGGTTACCTTCAAGGTCGATAACAGGGTCAACTTAACCGTCAGTACCGATGATGGCGCAGCCATCCCTGCGACACCAGGTGCTAATGATCATGTGATGACCTTCACCGTCACAAACACCGGTAATACCAGTCAGGACTTTAGCGTGTCAGCGATTGCCCTGGTTGGTGGCACGGGTGCATTTGGTGGTACGGATAATATCAATGCTGATACGGTGAATGTCTTTGTCGAGACCGCCGGTGGTGCGGGATATCAGGCGGTCTCTGATACCGATACACATGTCGATGCATTGGCGCCAGATGCCAATATTAAAGTCTACATTGTTGCAGATTTTAATACCGGTTATACCGATGCCGATATTGCATCATATTACCTACTTGCCGAGGCTCGTATTGATGATGCAGCAGGTACATTAGGTGGTGCGCTTACCGAGAATACCGGTGCCGAGAATGCAGATCTGACGGTTGTCGATATCGTCTTTGCCGATGGCGATGGCGATGGCGCAGGTACAGATGATGCTTCCAGGGATGCAAAACACGCTAGTCAAGATGACTATGAAATCTCAAGTGCTGCATTGACGATTAGCAAGACCTCTTCGGTGGTATCAGATCCTGTCAATGGCACCACTAATCCGAAGCGTATTCCAGGCGCTGTAGTTCAGTATGAGATTACCGTTTCAAATGGTGCGGGTGCTGCGACTGCTACTAGCGTAGCGATCACCGATAGTCTGAATACCGAAATCACAGAGAGTGATATTGCATTTAATACGCAATATGATGCTACTGCTGCTCAAGGCATGTCGATTCAACACCCTGGTTCAACCATCCCTGCGAACTTCTACGAATATACCAATGTAAGTGGTGCTGAGGCCGCTGGTCGTGGTGCGGTGGTGGCCGACTGGAATGTTACGACGACAAACACGGTGACGGTGACTGGAATATCACTGGCGGCAGGTGAGTCTGCTGTGATTCGATTCAGAATAACCATCCAGTAGTGATGATGTAGTGCTTTACCGTTTCACAGGTGCAGGGCGTCGCCTAAGCACTGGTCGAGAGGCCGGTGCTTTGGCCGTTTTGCGCCTGTGGACGGTGCTTTTAATCGCGGTGGTAATGGCAAATGTGCTATTTCCACGAACAACCCTGGCCGTCCCGATAGGGACAGATATCAGTAATACTGCGTCGATAAGCTACACCGTCAGCGGGATACCTGGATTTACGGGGAGTTCAAATACCGAACAATTTTTAGTTGTAGATAGTGGTGTTCCCGATACGGCAACATTGACCGTGACCGAGGGTACAGGACAAGACTTTATGGGAGGTGCAACAGTCACCATCACTGTGGATGTCACCAACACCGGTAGCAATACCCAGGCAGGCAATGAAATTAGAATGAGCGTGCCAGGTGGTTCAAGCTTGACCCTGAACGGGTTCACGGCTGCAAGTCAGACCAATAATGGATTGACGACAATACATACTTTTAATGTGGCGAATCTTTCGATAGGCAATACTGCAAACTTTACCGCATTATTGACCCTTCCGATAAATGTAGCCGTCACGAATAATCAAATTAATACAGAATATTTTACCAATGGTGCAGTGGTCGAAAATGATCTGCTAACACTCAGTCTACGTGGTCGCACCGAGGCTAAACTGCGCCTGATGCAGTATTCACTAGACAGCACCATTGTACCTCAAGTGGTCAATGCCACTGAATACGATACCGGCGGGTCAGTCTATGCGCCACTGGCTGTGCCTAATATACCCAATACCGCAGTGCCGGTGAACAGTGGGCCGATTCGACTGGAAGAGGTCTCTAAATTCAGTCATCAACAGATAGTCTTTGTCAGCATTGATGATTTTGATCATAACGTCGACAGTCTGGTGCAGGAGACGGTGGAGATCGGGCTTAGCGTTGATGGGGGTAGTGATATTGAGGGGCTAAGGCTGATCGAGACCGGCATCGATAGCGGTATTTTTACCGGTTATATTACGATTTCACAGGCGGCATCCATGCTAAACGACGGTGCGCTAAATGTGTCGGTCAACAGTAGTGTCGAAGTATTCTATCAGGATATGACAGATGCCGGAGATGTGGAACTCCAGGCAGTTGTGGTTGACCCTTATGGCAAGGTATTTAATAGCGTGACGGGGGTTGCGCTGAATGGATATACCATCCACATAGTCGATACTAATACCGGTTTGCCTGCGACCGTATTTGGTGATGACGGCATCAGTGCCTATCCTGCTACGGTCGTGACCGGTGGCACCGTTACGGATGGTGGGGGTAAGGTCTATAATTTCGATAACGGGTCATATCGTTTTCCGTTAATGCCCGTCGGTAATTATCAACTGATTGTCGAGCCGCCTTCAGGGGCGTCATTCCGCTGGCCATCGACCTCCAGCAATGAAGCACTGGCAACCATTCCCAATGGACCGCACGTGATTACGCTGGGATCGAAGGGCGAGACCTTTCCGCTACAGGCAGGCCCGCCGCTTCATATTGATATTCCGGTAGATCCTGTCGCGACACCACTCTATGTACGCCGTACGGCAAGTAAGTCGAGCGCGGCGCCAGGTGATTTTGTACAGTTCAAGATTGAGATCGAAAATCTCACCACGAGTGTCATGAATAGCCTCATTTTGAGTGATATTCTACCGCATGGCTTCCGTCTTGAACAGGACTCGGTGGTGGTCAATGGCACAGCATTTAACATGTTGACAGTAGCCAGTAATGGTAAGTCGATTGATTTTAATCTCGGTGTGATGATGCCTGGTGAAACGGTGACAGTGGAATATGTGACGACCGTTGGAGCTGTAAATAAAGGAGTTTTAAGCAGTAGTAGTGCCGCAGAATCAAACGGTGGTTTTGCCAAATCTAATACTGCAGTGGTGGAAATTATGATCGCAGAAGAACTGATGCGCAGTGCTGCTGTTTTGATGGGGCGAGTGATCATCGAAGCCGGAGTGGAGGATGAGAAAGCCAGGATTAACGGACTCAGTGGCGCTCGTGTTTTGATGGAAGATGGGCGTTATGCTATTACCGATGAGCGTGGTATGTATCATTTTGATGATGTCACTCCTGGTACTCACGTACTACAGCTTGATATCAGTAGGCTGCCCGAACAGTATGAGGCAGTAATGAGAGAGGACAACACCCGCTTCTCCGGCAATGCATGGTCGCAGTTTGTCGATGTGCAGGGCGGCAGCCTGTGGCGCTCTGATTTTTATGTGCGAACAAGGGGTAGCGTAGAAGGTGTAGTCTCGATTCAAATTGAAAACAGTCCACAGCAACAGACTGGTGAGTTGGGCTATCAAGTCTCTCTGGTGGCCGAAAAAGTTGCACCGGGTAATGTTCGATTAACGATGGTACTGCCGGATGGCGCATCGTATAAACAGGGTAGCAGCCGACTGAGTGGAAGCGCCATCAGCGATCCGACGATCATGGAGAATATGCTGATTTATCGTCTCGGTGACAGGAGTGCTAAGTGGAATGAATCGCTACAGTATACGATTACATCGCCACAGCAAGATACTGTTTCAGCGCTACTGACCAAGGCGTCGCTAGTCTTTAATACGCCATCGGAAAAGAATCAGCGTGTGCCATTGGCAACGCATTCAATGACTGTGACTGCCGATGGTGCGGGCCAGATAACCGCAGGCGTCAAGCAGCATGTTGTCACGTATGGTGCGCAGCCAGGCAGTAATGTGGTTGTGAATGATGCTGATGAGAAAGTGATTGAATACGGCTGGGACTGGCTGATCAGTAGCAACGTTAATGGTGAGTTTGAATGGATGGTGCCGGTTGAGAATGCGCTACCAGCCATTCCATCGACAACCGTCTCGATCAAACATGACCAGTTCCATCAAGTCAGACTTACCCTGAATGGTGAGCCTGTTCCCGAGCAAAACTACGATGGCGCAATGAAAAACAGTAACGGAGCCTCAATGAGTATCTGGAGCGGTGTCGATCTGATTGTGGGCGATAATATTTTTGAGGCCACTGTGATCGATATGAGCGAGCAGGAACTCTATAGAATTAAACGTATGGTTCACTTCTCCGGTCCTCCCGTGCGTGCAGAACTGGTCAAGGAGGAATCAATTCTGATAGCGGATGGGACTACCAATCCTGTCATCGCAGTGCGCCTGTTGGATCGAGACGGTTATCCTGCGCGTGATGATGTGATTGGTCGTTTTGAGATCAACCCGGATTACAAGGTGCAGCGTGATGATGATTTTGAAGACCTCAATATGCCTGGAGCTTCTTTGACGCGCCATCAATACCGTGTTCTGCACGACGGCATTGCGAAGATCAAGCTGGAACCAACCACCGAAAGTGGAGATGTCGAACTCAACTTTCTGTTGGCGAACGATATCATTAAAGAGGTTAATGCGCCGCTCAGGGCAGAGGTGGGTGAGTGGCTGCTGGTAGGGTTGGCTGAAGGCAGTGTCGGCCACAACACCCTCAGTGAGAATATTGAACCACTATCAGGGAGTGTGGGTGAAGAGGATCTTTACAGTGATGGCCGCATCGCCTTTTATGGTAAGGGCCGTGTGCTGGGTAAATGGATTCTGACGTTGGCATATGACAGCGACAAAGAGAAAAGAAAAGGAACGGATCCCCGTCTGTTTCAGGAGATCGATCCGGGTGAGTACTACACCCTCTACGGTGATACTGGACATAACGGATATGATGCGCGTAGTAGCGAAAAGCTCTATTTAAAGCTGGAGCGTGACGAATTATATTTTCTTTTTGGTGATTACGAAACCAATCTCGATAATGTTGAACTGGCGCAATATAGTCGCACGTTGACCGGTATCAAGTCGCGTTATCACACGGGCGGTATCGATGTGGTGGTCTTTGCCAGCGAATCGAATCAGGCCTTTGTTAAGGATGAGATTCGTGGCGAAGCGCGTAGCGGTCCCTATCATCTTTCGCGTAACAATATTGCGCTAAACAGCGAAGTAGTGACGATCGAAGTGCGCGACCGTTTTCGTAGTGAGATTGTTGTCGATAAGCGTGAGATGGCGCGTCACAGTGAATACGATATCGACTACCGGGACGGCACCATCACGTTTAGAGAAGCGGTATACAGTACTGATTTCAGACTCAATCCAGTTTTTATTGTTGTGAAATATGAGTCGTTTGATCAGGGTGATGATACGCTGACGATGGGCGGACATGCAGAGGTAGAAATTAATGAAAGCACCTCGGTGGGTGTCACCAAAATTATTGAGGGACGTGTCGGTGGTGATGCTGAAATGGAAGGTATCAATGTACGACATCAACTGAATGACAATGTGCAGCTCAAGGTGGAGATGGCACGTAGCCTTGATGAGCGTGAAATTGGCAACCGTTTTAAAGGTAATGCCTATATCGCAGAGATTGAGAGCCGCAGCGAGCGGTTGGATACTCGGGCCTACGTGCGTGAGGAAGAAGGCGGTTTTGGTTTGGGTCAGAGTTCAGGTTCAGAAAATGGCAGCAGTAAGCTGGGTGTTGAGGCGAGTCTGAATGCTATCGAACGAGTGCAGATTAAGGGTCAGCTCTATCGCCAGGAGACACTCGGAACCGGTGCGACACGTGCGCTTGCTGAAGCGGAAGGAAGTTACCAGCTCGAGAGTTCAAGTGTGCGAGTGGGTGCGCGTATGGCCCGCGATGAACGGGGTAACGGTGTCGAGGAGGCCTCAAATCAGGTGACTGCTGGCGCCAGTAAATATTTTTATGATAACAAACTGGTGGCGCGCATCGATCGAGAGCAGAACATCAGCAGCAGCAAGGTTAACAGCAGTGATTTCCCTAACAGAACCCGCATGGGGGTCGATTATCGATTGACGCCGAGTACTGACCTGTTTGTTGAACAGGAGTTCACCGATGGTGACCTGCGTAATACCCGCCACACCCTGCTCGGTATTAAATCCTCACCATGGGAAGGCGGGAATATTTATACCGGTTTAAAACAATCGAATGATGATGCGCGTACGACTACTAGCGCTAATGTCGCATTACAGCAGAAGTGGCTACTCACAGAGCGATGGAGTCTTGATATCGGAGCAGAAGAGTCAAAGACCGTCAGTGATAAACCCACCACATCACTCAATGCCAATGTACCGTTTGCCAGTGGTAACAGTGACAATTTTACTGCCGCGTCGTTGGGTTTGACCTATTCTCCGGGCCACTGGCTCTGGACGGGTCGTATAGAAGCGCGTGATGGTAACGCTAATGATACCTGGGGTTTTGCGACCTCGGTGCAAACCACGCCCAATAGAGATTTTTCGACGTTGCTTAGTCTGCAATATACTGAGAGCAAGCATGCGACGGGTGAAAGTAGCAACAACACAGGCATTCGTCTGGGGATGGCCTATCGCCCTGAAAACAGCCGCTGGATCTTTCTCGACAAACTGGACCTGAAATGGGATGAGTCAACCGGTGGGGCATTCAATAGTGAATCGTGGCGTGTGATCAATAACTTCAATGCAAACTACAAGCCCAATGAGAAATGGCAGCATAGCCTCCAGTACGGTGCGAAGACCATTAACGAGGTGATCAATAATCGCAACTATAAAGGCTTTATCGATCTGATGGGGGTCGCGAGCCGTTACAACATTAGTGCCAGTTGGGATGTAGGGGTGCATGCCAATATCCTGCATCACTGGGATCTGAAACAGCATGATTACAACACGGGTCTTTCAGTGGGTCATACGCTGGCAAAGAATATCTGGGCCAGCGTGGGTTACAACTTTGTCGGTTTTAAGGATAAGGATTTCACTGCTGCGCGTTACACCAGCAAGGGTATTTATGTGAAGTTCCGAGTGAAGTTTGATCAGGCCAGCGTAGGTGATCTGGTTAAGTGGGCCGGACAATAGGACGATGAGATAGATAATGGAAAAGCATGCCAACAAATCTATAAATAGAATAGCCGCCGGGCTGTGGTGGGTTGTTCTATTCGCCCTGTTTGCCGGAATCAACATGGCTCAGGCCGCCGTGGTCGACTCCGTACAATCCGGCAGCACCACAATCGCCGGATTCAACAGTACCCGTACCGTCACCATCACCAGTGTCGACACGACCAAGGCCTTCCTGGTGTTCAGCACCACGGTCAATGATGGTGACCCGCAGGATGGACAGGTCACCGGTCAACTCACTAACGGCACCACCGTTACTTTTAGGCGCAATACCGCCGGAAGCAGCACAGTCAATGTCGATTGGTATGTGGTGGAGTTTGTCAGTGGCGTATCAGTGCAGCGCGGTAGCAAAACCGTTAGTTCAACTACGGTGAATCAATCCATTACCAGTGTCGATACCAGCAAGAGCTTCCCGCTGGTCAGCTTTCGCAACACCGGCACCATCTATAACGGTGACGACTTCATCCGTGGTCGCTTGACCAGCGGCACCAATCTTGAGCTATCCATGTATGCCTCCAATGCCTCCGCCATCGTTGAATGGCAGGTCATCGAGTTCACCGGCGCCTCGGTCCAAAGCGGCGACCTATCGTTTGGCACCACCCAGAGCTCCAAGACCGCCACGGTCACCAGTGTCGATACTTCCAAGTCATGGCTGATTTATAACTTCAAGTCCGATGCTGGCACCAGTACCAATTTTGGTCAAAAGCTGGTGCGGGGTCTGATCACCAACAGCACAACGCTCACCTTCGATCGTGCCAATACCGGTCAGGCGATTGATCTGAGTTGGTTCCTGGTGGAATTCACCGACGGGACTACAGTGCAACACGGCAGCCAGAACATGGGTACTGGCACCACGGTATCAAACGTCAGCATCACCAGCGTTGATACGAGTAAGGCTGTTGCTGCTGGTGGTTACATGATGCGTGGCGGTAAGTCGGGCTATAGCAGTAATGACAACCCCGGTGTCGGTTGGGCCACCTATGATCTGACCTCGGCTACCAACCTTGAAATCACTCGCGCCACCACCGGTTCTGCCTCGGCTGACTTTCCTTGGTACGTGGTGGAATTTGTCAGCGATGCGACTGCCCCTAACTCGGTAACATTGTCCACCGGCACTGTCACTGATGAATCCATTGAGCTGACCTGGACTGCCCCGGGAGATGACGGAGCCACAGGCACGGCCACGACGTATGACATCCGTTATTCCACCTCGGCCATCAACGATGGCAATTGGGCCAGTGCCACGCAAGCCACGGGTGAACCGACACCCAGCGTGGCGGGCACATCAGAGTCCTTTGTGGTGACTGGTTTGACCGGTGGCACTACCTATTACTTTGCCATCAAGACCTCAGATGAAGTGCCCAACACTTCGGCTATTTCCAACTCGCCCAGCGACACGACCACGACCGATTCCACTGCGCCTTCGGCGATCAGCAATCTGGCCACCAGTAACGTCACCCAAACCACAGTCGATTTAAG